>JBASOB010000757.1:0-2578 GCA_049657865.1 Mobilitalea sp. | reverse complement strand
CCCCCGCAGTCGGGACAGATAATTTTGGCTGGTAGTATTTCTCGTTCTACCACTTCATATTCTTTTCCGTCTTTTTCTTCTACATCGAAAGCCTCTTCCAGTTGATTATCTTCTTCACTGTCAAACTGCTCCGTGCTTTCAATTTCAGCTTCGTATAGACCGAGTTCCTTTTCTTTGGAATTCATATCAGAATTTAGTTCTTTCTTATTAAAAAAACTATTTAAAAACGACATAAGTTCACCCCGATATTTTTATTTTAATGGTATTATTGTTCAAATTACTATAATACTTACAACACTAACTATTCATGGAAAGAAGTTTATGTTTCATGCTTCCGCGAAGTTCTATCACGGGAACACCTTTTCCTTCGATATAATCTCTCGTGATTTCTACTCGTCCGATATTATCGTCCTTCGGGATTTCATACATGATATCCAGCATAATATCTTCCAGAATGGCTCTTAATGCTCTGGCTCCGGTCTTCTTCTCTATCGCTTTCTCTGCAATTGCCTCTAAAGCATCCGGTGAAAAATCAAGTTTAACTTCATCCATCGCAAGCAGTCTCTGATATTGTTTCAAGATTGCATTCTTAGGCTCCTTTAAAACTTTAATCAGCATCTCTTTGGATAAGCCTTCGAGCGCAAACATAATTGGCAATCTGCCTAAAAATTCCGGAATCATTCCATATTCTCTTAAATCATCAAGATTTGCCTTCTGCAATAGATTGGGTTCTTCATCAAATTTGTCTTTTAAATCAGCTTGGAATCCAATAGACGACTGCTTATTCAGTCTGGCTGTCACTACTTTGTCCAGATCCGGGAATGCTCCGCCACAGATAAATAATATGTTCGTGGTGTTCACTGTCGTAAGTGGAACCATAGCATTCTTGGAAGACGCACCCACAGGAACTTCAATATCAGCACCTTCAAGAAGCTTTAAAAGTCCTTGTTGCACAGATTCTCCACTGACATCTCTACTGTTCGTATTACGCTTCTTCGCTATTTTATCAATTTCATCGATAAATACAATTCCTCGTTCTGCCTTCTCTACATCATTATCAGCTGCGATTAATAATTTGGATATCACGCTCTCCACATCATCGCCAATATATCCCGCTTCCGTAAGAGAAGTCGCATCCGTAATGGCAAGGGGAACATTTAACAGCTTTGCAAGGGTTTTCACCAGATAGGTCTTTCCCGATCCGGTAGGTCCGAGCATCAGCATATTTGATTTTTCAATATCGACATTTTCCTCTGTAACAGAACCAATTCTCTTATAATGATTATATACGCCTACAGAAATGACTTTTTTCGCATGTTCCTGACCTATAATAAATTCATCAAGACTAGCCTTGATCATATGTGGTGCAGGTATATTATCACGGTCGAACTCTTCATTTTCTGTTTTTTCTTCTTCCGTCTTCTTCTTCTTTAATTTCTGCGTCTTCGGAATTTCATTCTGTAGATTCGCCATATTAGGAGGAAATCCAATCATTTGCATATAAGGGTTATCTGCTTTATTGATGGTGTCGAAGGTTTTCTGCATACAGTCAGAGCAGATGCAGATCTGATTCGGTATGTGAATCATCTTGCCAACTTTACTCTCTGGTCTTCTGCACAGATAACAGATTTCTTCATATTCATTTTCCTCAGAGTTCTTATCCTTCTCTATATTAGTATCATCATAATCATCAATTTTATTACTCATAGCAACCTCCATCTGCGTGCTGTAAAACACGTCCTTAACTACTGATCCATATTAAAAGTTCACCAGCTAGTCCCTTCGAATATCAAGTTTCCTGCCAAATGTTCATTTTCCTATTATATCTTATCGAGCTATATCGCACAATACAAGAATTCTAAAGCTTTCATTAAGAATTCATAAGCTTTCCTAATAATGTAGCGAGGTATACATCAGAATATTTGACAGGTATATGCGACAGGTAATTATAATAAAGAGAGACGATAAGTCTGTATTATCTAAATCAAGTGGCAGATATGCGTTAATCATCTGTCATAACTCGATGTGAACAATAGGCTTGCCGTCTCTCTTGTTTCTTATTAATATATTCTTATTTACATATTCTTATTTACATAACTTTATTTACCTTATCTTATTTGCTTTTTTACCTGCTTAACTTATTTGCTTTTTTATCTACTTTTTTTATCTGCTTTTCTTTTTTGCTTATCTTATTTGCTACTCGTCTTTGCTACTCTTCATTATTATTATTCTTTTGTTTCTTCTTTTGTTTCTTCTTTTTCTGTTGATAAACTTGGATTGCTTCCCAGCGTAACAGTAATTGTTGCTTCCTCATACCCAGTCTTAGTGGAACGCATGTAGGTAATTTCTACCTCTGTACCAGCACGCATACTAGTTACATATTCTCGAAGCTGAGTGATTGCGGTTACTTCAGTATCGTTTACTGCGGTAATAATATCTCCTGAAGCAAGACCTGCTTTTGCAGCCCCGCCACCTTCTGATACTTCATTCACAAACACACCGATTGGCATATTATATGCTGTTGCAATTTCTTCTGTTACATCATTACCGGAGATTCCTAAATATCCTTGTTCTTCTT
>JBASOB010000756.1:0-5016 GCA_049657865.1 Mobilitalea sp. | reverse complement strand
TCGGTAACGGTAATCGTACCCGCCCTCGTTCGTAAAATTATGTTCCATACTGTTTATCGTACAATTAGCTGCTGCAGATTCTATTCCCATTAGAGACCAGGTTCCTGAACTGATATAGATAAAATCTTCCTCTCTGGCCGGAACTGCAAGCACTGCTGATCCAGTGTCATGTGTTGCCGGTAATACGACCGTGCAGGTAAAACCGATCTCCTTCTCCATCTCTTCGGAAAACAGGCCGACTGTCGTCTTTGGCATGGATAATGGCAAAAACATCTCCTTTTTAATTCCAAGAAGAGTCATCAGTTCCTCATCCCAGTTTTTAGACTCTGCATTTACTAATTGAGTTGTAGTTGCATTGGTATACTCCGACATTTTTTTACCCGTCAGCAAGTAATTCAGATAATCCGGAATCATCAGAAAGCATGCTGCTTGTTTCATATTTTCCGGGGTGTCCTGCTTCACCGCCATTAGTTGATAAATTGTATTAAATATCTGTTTTTGAATTCCTGTTCTTTGATACAATTCTTCCTGCGAAATTATATCCGCTACCTTTTTATCCATTCCTTTTGTACGGTTATCCCGGTAAGCGATTGTTTCTCCGAGTATCCGGTCCTCTTTATCTAGCAATACAAAATCAACTCCCCAAGTATCAATTCCGAGGCTCATTGGAATTTTTCCTATTCTTTTGCATTCCTTCAGTCCGTTCTTGATTTCTTCAAATAGCTGATCAATATCCCAGCAGAGATGTCCGTTTTTCTTAATCAGCCCATTCTCAAACCGATATACTTCTTCCATCTGTATTCTGCCATTATTCAAAGATCCCAGGACATGTCTTCCGCTTGAAGCTCCGATATCAATGGCCAGATAATATTTTGTCATATGCGGTAATCTCCCTCCCAATTATATATGCAATTCGAAGCTATACAGTTCTATACAGCGCGAATCAAACTTCCATTTCTTATAGTTCCATTATTTAATGATTCTAGTTATTTCACTATCCAGATTCGTATTACTGTCTACATTGTACTATTTTTACCGTAACAAATAAGGACGGCATTTGATTAAAATACCGTCCTTATTTGCAATCATATTATACTTAAATTACTTTATGCTGTTCCCTGTATACTTTTGGCGTAATGCCGAATTTTCCTTTGAACAATCGGTGAAAATAGCTTGTATTCTCGTATCCCACCGCAGCAATAATATCTTCCACCGAAAGTGCGGTAGTCGTCAGCAGGTATACCGCCAGGCTTAGTCTCTTTGTTTGCAAAAGGTCCTTAAATGTATGTCCTGCCTGTTCTTTGATTAACCTGCTCAGCTGATATACCGATTGATTCAGCTGTGCTGCAATCTCTGTAAGCGTAGCTGCTTTATAATTTTCTTCTATATAACGAAGCACTGTCATGGTAAGATTCTGCTCATACTGTTTCGGATTATTCTTATCGATTCTGCCGCTATAATTAACCAACTGTAAAAACAATAATCCCATCGTGATCTGATTCATCTGCCGGTTGTTTTGCTGCTGGTTCATAAGCGACCAGACCAGATTTTCCATCAGATTCTGTACCGGTAATACATCCGCAACTTTAAAGTGAATATAATCCATACGGTCAGAATCCTTTGTCAGTGTTCCTATGATGAAATTACGCAAGATGTTTTCTCCTTCTACCATCGTAAAAGCTAAATCAAAGAATTCTGGCAGAACTATAAAATTAATCGCAATGTCATCAATTCCTGCCGGTTTAATTTCCTGATAGGCATTTTGGTTTAAGAACAGGATATCACCTGCTTTTAATACTACTTCACTGCTGTCATTGATGATATGGGTCGTTTGCCCGGAACACATATAGATGATTTCGATATAATTATGCCGATGTTTTGGGAAATGAATGAATCTGGTATGAATACGAATATCCATCAATTTGCCCTTGTCCAGCATCTTTGTGCTGTCCACGACAAACTCTTTCCCTGCTGTATAGATATCTTTTTCAATGCCCTTATTACCATCTAATATAGTCTGCTCTTCTGCAGTAATCGTTTTTAATTGGTTTAAAAGAATCTCCTGCATCGTAAGGCTCCTCTCCTATCTCAGGTATCGATTATGGTATCGTTATTTCCCTTAATCAAGATGAAACACCTGTGTAAGCGGTATACTGACAGGGCTGTGATCCGGATTTGTTTCCATGATATCTGCCATGAAGTCCCACCATTTTCGGTTGATGGCAGTATCAGCACTCTGACTCCACCTATCATCCTCTTCTATCTCTATCACACCAAACAGTGTATTTGTCTCTCCGTCTAAAAAGATAGTATAGTTTTTACCTCCGTATTCATGAATCATTTCTTTCATATCAGGCCATAATTCATTGTGCCTTTTTGCATATTCTTCTGCTTGTCCTTCGTGTAATTTCATCTTAAATCCCTTGATCATGTCTGTAAAACCTCTCTTTTTTATTTTTATCTCGTCGCATCCCTTTTTTAGATATCATCAAGATAAAACAGGCTCCATATGAAGTTGAGAGCCTGTTCCTATCCGTCCTAACCTATTACTTCGGAAGTCTTGTAGTGTTACCTGCTTCATAAGCAGCCAGTCTTTCATCAATAATTTCCTGATATCCGGCATCTAAGTACTTCTGACACAGCTCCGCATATAATGAGTCAAAATCAGACGGTGCACACTTTGTCAGTTGTACGCTGTATTCCTGATATAAGCTTAAAAGTGAAGCACTATATTCACTTTCTGCTTCCATCGGTACCGTAAAGATAGTATCTGTATATCCATATTCACTTACCATAACCAAGTCAGTATAATTTTTCAGCAAATCTTCATATAAATCCTGTTCTATGCCTTGAGGAGTAACTGCTGCAATGCTTTGTTCCACCGTACCGGTAACTTTACTTGCATGCACGATGCAGGTCATATCGATATTACAGTTATGATTCAGCATCTCTTCGCCTCTGTACTCTCCGTCCACAACAGGAAGTCCATCTTCGCCTAATTTATAGGTTACACCTTCTATACCATTTTCTAAGGTGAACAAAACCTCTTCCTGGCTCATCCATTCCATATACATCCAAGCTGCTTTTAACTGATTCTCATCTGCCAAAGCACTGAATCCAACGATCATTCCGAAAGGGTTGTCCGATCTATAGGCAGGAACATCAGCGACGCCTTCTTCCACTACATTTGTTATACTCTGGACTGCTAATTCGGCATCCGGATTATTTTCAAAGAAAGCTACCAGCCATTCCACATTCGCTGACAAATAGTTACCATAGGAATATGTCTTCCCGTTTACAAAATCTGTTTTTGCCTGAGAACTATCAATTGCATTGTCATCTAAATCGTATTCCTTAGAAATATAACCTTTATTATATTCTGCGTTCTGCCTTTTTAATAATTTATAAGTTGGTTTCCAGGTCAAAGAAGCGGTCCCTAAGCTGGAATGCATGACCCATTCTTTTTCGTCTACCGGAAAATCTCTGTAGGGAAAGTTAGCTACATATGCCGCTGTAGGAAGCGATAAACCGATTGGTGCCTGATCCGTAAGTCCTGCTGCCATAATTGCTTCTATTGCTTCTGCGTATTCTGTATAATTTATTGGTACTTCTTTGCCGACCGCATCCAGCCAGTCTTTTCGAACTAAAGTTACATAAGTATATCCCGTGTTATAGTATGGTCTTTCCGTTAAAAGAAAATAAGTATCTTCATTTAATTTGGTATATGGTAATTGATTATTATCCACCATCTTCTGATAATAGTTAGGTGCCACCTGTGCAAACGCGTTTAAGTCGATTGTCTGCATTGCTCCTTCCTGCGCCCACTGAGCAACCTTCGGATAATCATATTCCATAAGAATAGTAGGTGTCTCTTCTGCCGCAATCAGTTGGCTATATTTAGTTAACACCTCTTTCCGTGGAATTGCTACAAATTTCACTTCCACATTCCATTGATCGCCAAACTCCGTTTGAATCCATCTGGTCCAGTAGTTATCATCAACGGCAGGATACCCTTCTTCGGATCGATCATATACAGGAATGGTTATTGTTACTTTTTCATCAAATGCTGTCCATCCCTTGATTCCTGCAACTGCCTCGGCTGCCGTTCCTTTCGTAACCGCTGTAGTATCTGTCATTGTAGTGTCCGTTCGCGTCATCTCTTTTTTACAGCCTGATAAGGTACTCATAATCATTGCGTAAGTAAGTACTAGTACTATGGTTTTATTCCATCTTCTTTTCATAATAACGTCCTCCCTTTCCTTATGATAATCACCAGTCTGCTTTTTCACACTCATAAGGGGTATTCAGATGATTGACAGGTCTGACAAAATGTACTGCATTCGTTATTATTTTCTGAATTTCCAGGTGATGATAAATAGGATATTCCTCATGTCCAGGTTGAAAATAGAAGATTTTTCCTCTGCCTCTCGTAAAAGTGCAGCCGCTTCTGAATACTTCTCCGCTTGCGAACCAGCCTAAGAAAATCACATCGTCCGGTTTGGGGATATCAAAATATTCCCCGTACATTTCTTCCTTATTAAGCACAAAAGAATCGGCCACACCTTCTGCTATTGGGTGTGAAGGGTGAATACAGATTACTTTTTCGCTGTCATTTTCGTGCCATTTAAGATTAAGGGAAGTTCCAAGAAGACTCTTCATAATCTTGCTGTGATGCGCTGAGTGAAGTGCAATCAGTCCCATTCCTCGAAGAACATGCTGCTGAATTCTATCTACTATCCCATCTGCTACATCAGCATGATGTGCATGTCCCCACCAGATTAAAACATCCGTCCGGTTAAGAACTTCTTCCGTAAGTCCGTGTTCCGGCATGTCAAGTGTAGCACACTCCACCATAATGTCCGAATCGTGTTCTAAAAACTCTGCAATACATCCATGAATTCCCTTCGGATATATCTTTGCAACTTCTTCGAATTCTCTTTCATGTCTATATTGATTCCACACAGTAACCCTGATCATATTAATAACCATGCCTTTCTCTCTACCTGCAAACTTTGG
>JBASOB010000755.1:0-2644 GCA_049657865.1 Mobilitalea sp. | reverse complement strand
TCTATGCGGAGCAGACTCAAAGACGAGATCAGCTCAAAAGTGAGAGCAAAGAAGTGCTGCAAAAACTCATTGCAGAAATGAAATCGGGTACTATCCAGAATCCTAAAATTGAAGAGCTTTTAGTACATCTGTCTGAAAGACTGAAACATACTACAGGAAAAAAAGTCTATGGGTACTTGCAGCCCAATCTGAAAGTTATTGTGGATGAGATTGTAGATGAGCTATCAAAGGAAGATGTGGTAGCCAAGGCTTATGAACTGTGGTATGAGATGCGTGAGGAAGTACTCCATAGTTATATGGATGAACTTCCTGATAGGCTTCCACTGTCACAGCAAAAAGAATTCAAATCTATCAAAAATATGATTATTGCTGAGGCTGATAAAATCACAAAAGAAATTGTGCAACTTGAAGATTTAGGCAATGCAGAATCGGAATCTTTCTTGGATGGATTGGTTGAATCCGATGATTTTGATATAATTCTAAATCCCAGTACTTTTGATTATGATCTGACAGTTAATGAAATGGATGATGATATTGACGATGAATATCAAAATGTCTTTGTAAAGTGGACGGATGAGTACAAACTGGCTTGTAATTATTTATTTGGAACAGATGATATCCTACAGGATTTTAATGAAGCACGAAAGAAACTCACTGCAGAAGCAGAAAAGGGAAATGTCCTAGCAATATACGATTTGGGAAAAATTTTTACAAATGGTCTTGGTATCGAAAGGAATCCAGACAGAGCAAATGACTATTATGTAAAAGCTTTTGCTGGATTTCAAGAAGTGGAATCAAGAAAGGCTTGGAAATACACCGAGTATCGTATTGGAAAAATGTTTGTCGCAGGACTTGGAACAGAGCAGGACTATCAAACGGCAGCCCAGTGGTTTGGTTTATCAGCAGAAAAGAAGTATAAATATGCACAATATTCCCTTGGAGCTTTATATCACCGTGGTCAAGGAGTAGAGCAAAATTTTCAAACTGCTTTCGCACTATATTTAAAATCGGCTAAACAAGGGTTTCCTTATGCTGATTTTGAAGTAGCTAAAATGTATAGGGATGGCGTTGGTACGGATGGGGATGAAATGAAAAGTAATCAACACTTTCAAAAAGCCTTTTATGGTTTTGAACTTCTGGAAAAAACAGGTCATGATGATAAAATCCAGTATCGGTTAGGGTGGATGCTTCAGAATGGAATTGGTACCGAGAAAGATATAGCAAGCGCCAAGGAATATTTTGAAAAATCTGCGCAGATGGGGAATACATTCTCTGGGTATTCCTTGGCGAAACTAATATTGAAAGATGAGAGTTCAATAGAAGAAGAGGTACATAAAGCAATTCGATATTTGAAGTCAGTAGCAGAGAGCGATAACAATGACTTCAATCCAATAAAATCAATGGCATCATATGCACTCGGTAAGATTTATCTTGGAAGTAAATGTGTAGTAAAGGACATTGATCAGGCGGTTAAATTTTTTTCGAAATCAGCTGAAGAAAATAATCAGTGGGCAAGCTATCAGCTTGGTAATTTATTTTTGCAAGGAAATGATATTACGAAAGACATAGACAAGGCAGTTGTTTATCTAACAAATTCGGCGGATCAAGGTAATCAATTTGCCCAATGTATTTTGGGGAAGATGTATCTGCTCGGAAATGATGTTCCAAGAGACAAAGTCCTTGCAATAAAATGGCTTACTAAATCAGCAGAGCAAGGAAATGAGTATGCTAAATTTTTAATTGATAATATGGAAAAGTTCAATCAACCCTCGGTAGCTCTGAGTATTTCTAAGATGATGCATCATATGAGTAGAATTTTTGAAGAGAATGTGTCATTCCGTAAAACCAAGGAAGGGATGAAGATAGACAGTAAACTGTTATGCAAACTGCGAGCTAAGAAAGTGGCTCAAGGATATAAAAAAGATGATATGGGGCAGGGAATGTTGATTTAGCCAGTATAGGAACTAGGTTAATAATATGTTGACTGCCAATTGTTAAAGAATGCAATGATTTATTTAGTACGAATCTATAAAAATACTCTATGATCTCAGATATCAAAAAATTATTTTTTACAATGGAGTAACAGATAAGAGTTTGATAGAACTGCCCTTCAAACGAGGATCATTTGTTTACTTTATCTTAAATCAAAGAGAGGAAAATGATTATGAAGAAAAATCTTCACATTACCCCAAATGATTACTATTCAAAGTCTCTAAAACAAAATATAAAACCTTATATGAAACGCTGTCCGGTAAAAAGAATGGCGTTTCATTGTATTGGCAGTAGAAAACATTAGGAGGGTAGCATATGGGCACATATATTCATTTTACAGAAGAGCAAAAGGAACGAGCTAACAGTGTTGATCTGGTAGAGCTTTTGAGAATGCGCGGGGAAACAATGTTACCATCTGGCAGAGAAAAAAGACTAAAAAGTAACCATAGCATTACAATCCGGGGAAATGAATGGTTTGATCATGCTACTAAAGAAGGAGGTCTTGCGATTGATTTCGTTCAGAGCTTTTATGGATTGCCGTTCCCTGATGCAGTTACTATGTTACTCGGTGGAGAGCAGGGAGAAATGTATTCACTAGCAAAGGCCAAAGAAGAAGTAAGAAAACCATTTGAATTGCCACCCAGAAATAACG
>JBASOB010000754.1:0-3461 GCA_049657865.1 Mobilitalea sp. | reverse complement strand
CATTAGTGCAGCTCAAAAATCTTTTTATATTTTTTTAAAATCTTCAGCAACGGATAACCGATCCCATAACAAGCGATCAATTCCCCCGCAGCGACCCAAAGGATACAGGCAATCAGCGGTATCGGCACCGCATAAGCATAATAGAGCATGCCGCCGATAATGATACCGTTGGCAATCACGGGAGGCAGCGGGACAAGCAAAGGCTTACTCCTTAAATAGTATGAACCAACTGCGGCGATAAGGGTCGCCCCGCTGCCAAGAACCATATCCATCAACCCGTAAGGTCCCACCATGTTGGATATAATACATCCGACAAAGAGTCCCGGTATAGCGGCAGGAGTGAAGAAGGGCAAAATTGTAAGCGCTTCGGAGACTCTCACCTGCATTACTCCATAACTGAACGGCATTAATATAATGGTCAAGGTTGCATATACCGCAGCAATTATGGCGGCCTGAATTAAAAATTTCGTATTTCTCATTCTTTTTCCTCTCTCTGCTGAACTCCCTCTGAACTGAGTCTTAGTAGCCCAATATCAACTCGAAAACACCCTGCGCCTGCAGGATCACCAAAGCCAGATACAGAATCATAAGAAAAACAGCGGCAGCGTCCTTTTTTTTCAGCTTCATTTCATTCATTCTGGTTCTGTTGTTTCCTCCGCGATAACAACGGGCCTCCATTGCCATTGCCAAATCCTGCGCAATACGAAACGCACTGATAAACAGTGGCACCAGCAATGGGATCAGGCTTTTCGCACGATTCATAATATTACCGCTCTCAAAGTCAGCACCTCTCGCCATCTGCGCCTTCATAATCTTGTCCGTTTCCTCCAAAAGTGTAGGAATAAAGCGAAGCGCAATGGTCATCATCATAGCAAGCTCATGAGCCGGCAGTCTGACTTTTTGTCCCGGACTGAGCAGCTTTTCGATTCCGTCTGTCAGGCTAATCGGTTTTGTGGCAAGGGTTAAAAGCGAGGAGCCTATGATGAGAAGAACCAGTCTCGTCCCCATAAAAAGTGCATTGTAAAGTCCTTCCCTCGTGATCGTTAAAAACCAAATTTCGACCAAAGGCGTGCCCTTCGTCATAAACATGTTGATGGTAAAGGTAAAAACAATAATCAAAAAAATCGGCTTTAGTCCTTTTATGATAAACTTCAGCGGGACTCCTGATATACCGATGATCAAAGAAAGGGTGACCACTATGGAAATATAGCCCCAAAAATCCTTGACCAAAAAAAGGGAGATGATGTAGACAAAGGTCCATATAATTTTTATTCTCGCGTCGAGCCTATGAATCCAGGAATTCCCCGGATAATACTGTCCAAGTGTTATATCACGAATCATGAATTATTCTTCCAATCAATTTATATTTATATTTTTCCGTTTTGTGAACTACCACCACCTATAGAAGTGGATGGCTTCTTGGTCAATACTACTATTGTAGCAAGTTTACCCAAGCTATCAAGGTCGAACCGACCTCTCTAACAATATATCTTTTATTACATTGCTAGTTTTAGTAGATTTTTACTCGCATTTATATCCCTGTCCATTACCATTCCACACACTGGGCATATATAAGTCCTACAAGATAAGTCTTTTGTTTGACTTGATTTATTGCCGCAATTAGAACATAACTGACTACTCGCATAATTAGATGGTGCTATTATTATTTCTCTACCATACCATTCAGCTTTATACTCTAGCATCCTTCTAAATTCTGACCAACTAACATCAGCTATTGATTTAGCTAATTTATGATTTTTTATCATGTTACTTACTTTTAAGTCCTCAATCACTATAACTTGGTTCTCGTTAATTAATTGAGTACTTACTTTATGCAGCATATCTTTTCTTTGGTTTGATATTTTCTCATGTGTTTTTGCTGCTTTTATTTTAGACTTTCTTCTGTTGTTACTGCCCTTTTGTTTTCGTGACAAGTCCTTTTGAAGTTTAGCTAACCTTTTTTCTGACTTCTTTAAGTGTTTGGCGTTGCTAAAAAGCACTCCATCACTTGTTATTGCAAATTCCTTGATTCCTAAATCTACACCAATTTTTTTATCTATTTTAGGTAGTTGTATAATTTCAGTTTCAACTAATATACTAATAAAATACTTGCCACTAGGTACTTGTGATATAGTAGCAGACTTAATAAGTCCATTGAATTCTCTATGTTGTTCTATCTTAATCATAGATTTTAGTTTAGGTACTTTGATATGATTATTTTCAATATATATAGTGCCGTTTTGATTATTAGTTGTATAGTTATTGGTATTAGTTTTCTTCTTGAACTTAGGAAAACCAACTGATTTATCTCTAAAGAAATTCTTATAGGCTTTATCCAAATTCATTTGAGCATTGGCGAGTGCAAGGCTATCAACTTCTTTAAGCCATTCAAATTCGCCTTTATATTCTGCTGGTGTAGGATATTTCATTGTCTTAATATCTAAATCTTTGTTTTCTTCATAGGAATTAATTCTTTCAGCTAACATTCGGTTATATACAAACCTAGCGCATCCGAAAGTCTTGGCTAAATATATTCTTTGTTCTTCATTTGGGTATAATCTAAACTTATAAGCTTTTAACACGTTCTCACCTCATTTCATTCCTTGATTTTCAATGTACTTTCTAACTATATCTATAGGAGCACCTTTAACCTATTTGATATTTCATCATTTATCACTTTTCTTCTATACTTTACAACTAATACCAAATGATAATTTAACAAGAATACTGAATGATTATTAGTATCTAATTTCATATGATTACCTCATTTATATATTTACTACTGATTTCAAAATACATCATTCATAGCAATTCGTCAAGATGTTATTAGTTTAGGTATCGAACCTAAACTAATAAGGGCTATCCATCTTCCACCTATAGAGGATGTGAGAATTCCGCCCTTTATGTTAAATTTTTAATCCAATCATAAATATTATATATGAAATATCCTCAATGTAAAACATATTTTTTGATTGTTCAAAAAAGTTTCATATTTTGGCACAATTTATTTTCAACTATAATGAATTTCTGCTCAAATCAATAGGTTGGAATGACAAAAAAAGTACTCCTGATTAGGAGTACTTAAATTAATTTTAAAGAATAAATCTGTCTATATCGTCTTGCTGTAATTTATCTGCAAATTTTTCTTTGACATATTCGCTGTCGATAACGATCTCGCTCTTAGTTTCATCAGGAAGATTATAAGAGATATCCTCCACCAGCTTTTCCATAACAGTATGAAGTCTTCTGGCTCCGATATTCTCGGACTGCTCATTCATCAGATGCGCTAAAGTGGCAATCTCTTCAACGGAATCCTCTGTGAACGTTACCTTGATGCCTTCTGTTTCAAGCAGCATTTTATGCTGCTTCAACAAAGCATTTTCAGGAACTGTTAAAATCTTAATGAAATCTTCCTTCGTTAGATTTTCAAGCTCAACTCTGATTGGGAATCTACCTTGAAG
>JBASOB010000753.1:0-5724 GCA_049657865.1 Mobilitalea sp. | reverse complement strand
AGAGTAATGTTGCTGTGCTAGGACCAGTCAGAAAAGAGACACAGGTAGAATTATCGAAACGTGACTGCGTTGAGCTTGGAATCAGTGCACCGATCAGGGAGTCCGGAGATGTAAGCGGTTCCGGCAGCATTTTGATGAAAGGCCCCTGTGGTACGCTTGAAATTACGCAAGGAGTTATTATTGCACACAGTCATATTCATGTCCCGATAGAGATAGCCAAAGAACTTGGTTTAAAGGACAAAGAACGGGTCAGCGTACATGTATTCAGTGAACGGCCAGTCGTATTTCAAAATGTCATTATTCGTGTAAGCAATAATTTCAGATTCAGGATGCATATCGATTTTGATGAGGCAAATGCATCAGCAGTCAGCGGATTTGTCTTAGGTAAAATAATAAAGAGTATGAATCAGTCATAAACAAAGCAAAATATAAAAGCTTCATTTTTACTTACTATGAGAGTCTGTTCCAGTACTTAAGGCAGCTCAAGAATAGAAAGGCATGGGTATGGATGGTATGATGGATTTAGAACGTGTGAATGCTTATATGGACAAGGTGGAAAAGTCGGAAATCACGACTTTTAAGCCTGTGGGCAATAAATTAAAATGTGGACTTGATCTTGGAACAGCATATATAGTGCTGGTTGTTCTTGATGAAGAGGATAACCCGATTGCCTGTGAAAAAAGAGCTGCAAATGTATTAAGAGACGGGGTAGTGGTAGATTATGGCGGAGCCCTTAAAATTGTCAGAGAGCTGAAAGCAAAAATCGAAAAACGCCTTGGCTGCGAACTGATTAATTGTGCAATCGCTATGCCGGCAGGAACAGAAAGCTGTACCAGAACACACAAATATGTTGCGGAAGGTGCAGGTTTTGAAGTTGTTAATATTCTAGACGAACCGACAGCAGCAAATTCCATATACCAGATACAGGACGGAGTAGTTGTTGATATCGGAGGTGGAACTACTGGCCTTGCAATATTCAGGGATGGAAATGTAATCCGCATTGAAGATGAACCAACCGGCGGAACACATCTTTCTTTGGTGCTCGCAGGGAACTACCATATCAAGTTTGAAGAAGCAGAAAAGATTAAACTCGATTATTCCAGACACAAGGAGATTCTTCCGGTCGTGAAAGCGGTTATTGAGAAAATGGCGTCCATCATTAATAAATATATTGACAAGCAGCAGACGGAGACCATCTATTTATGCGGAGGAACCTGTTGTCTGACTGGAATGGAAAAAATTATCGAAATGGAGACTGGAATTACGACGGTGAAACCATGTAATCCATTTCTTGTTACACCGGCAGGTATTGCAATGAATTGTTACATATGATAGGAAGGAGTGAGCATATGGATAATAATCTGTTGGTAAATGAAATCCTGACGCGGGTATCGGCGAAACTGTCGGAACTCGAAGGTGGAAGTTATGTTACCAATAAAAGAAAGATTTTAATATTAACCGAACAGCATGGCAAGATTTGCCATGAACTGCTTGAAAATCCAAGACTCCAATCATGCTGTCAGATAGAATGTGCATTGTTAAAGGAATACAACTGTGATTTAAATGAATATGATACCGTTGTAATTTATAACATTTCGAATAATGCCCTTGCTAAAATTGCAGGAGGTATCGGGGATACTCCATTTACCTGCATGGCTTCGAAAGCTATCTTAATGGGGAAAAAGATTTACATTCCGAACCAGGAGATAGAGCTGTATCAGTATGCACAAACAGCTCCAACGGCATATTATGTAATGTTAAATGATAAACTGAAGCTGTTAAGGGACTCCGGTGTTATTTTCTGTCAGGCAGAGGATCTGGAACAGATTTTTGCAGGCAGCGAGCAGCCGCGGACAGGTCAAAAAATTAGCGGGATCGCAAACGGAGAAGGAAAAAGAATAGCAATCGATAAAAAAGTGATTACCGAACTTGATATTAAGAAGTTTTACAGTAATGATGTAAGCTGCTTATGTATTCCTAGTAAGGCAATTCTTACCGATTTGGCAAAAGAATATCTTAGCAGTAAAAGGATTGAAATTGAGCGGGAACCTTGTATGAATGGAAAGCAGAGGGATCGCATATGAGAGTAGGCAGGGTAATCGGCACGATCTGGGCAACTAGAAAGGAAGAAAAACTTGCTGGTCTGAAACTGCTTATTATTCAGCCTATTAACATCATCAACGGAGCGAACGATAAAACACCAATCGTAGCAGCTGATATTATCGGAGCAGGAGTCGGTGAAATCGTAATCTTTGTAGGTGGAAGTTCAGCGAGAGGAGCAGCTGGCGGTTCGGATATCCCAGTGGATGCAACTGTAGTAGGGATTGTGGATGATAAGGAGATCGATCAGTCTTTAATCTGAGGAAAGCGGTGAATTTATGGATTTGGTAAAAGTGGTTAAGGAGGCCGGAGTTGTTGGTGCAGGCGGAGCCGGTTTCCCGACTCATATAAAATTAAATACTAAGGCAGAGTGTTTTATTATCAATGCCGCTGAATGTGAGCCACTGATTGAAACTGATAAATTTTTATGCCGTAAGTTTCCAGATGAATTAATTCAGAGCATATTAGTGGTATCAGAACATCTTGGTGCCAGAAGAAAAGTAATTACGCTCAAAGCAAAATACACGGACGAGATTGCTTGTCTGAAGAAGGCAATTGCTAAAGCTGCCGCGGATATCGAGATATTTGAGATGAAAACGTTCTATCCGGCAGGTGACGAACAAGTGATTGTACAGCAGGTATGTAAAAAATCTGTTCCGGAAAGAGGAATCCCAATTGATGTAGGCGTGGTAGTAAGCAATGTAGGAACGCTGCTTAATATTGCAGAGGCAATAGCAGGTATTCCGGTTACTGAAAAATACCTTTCCGTCGTAGGAGAAGTAGAAAAACCAATCATGGTAAAGGTCCCGATTGGAACTAAAATCAGTGAATGCATTGCGAAAGCAAAGGTAAAAATCCCGGCCTATGCCATCATTCTTGGTGGCCCGATGATGGGCGTCGTAATTGAGGACAGGGAAGCAATCGGTGCAGCAGTGGTTACAAAAACCACCGGGAATATTATGATACTTCCACCCGATCATTTCCTGATTAAGTGGAATCGCGTTTCTTTTCATAGAATGGAATTGCAGGCTAGAAGCGCATGCATCCAGTGCCGGATGTGTACCGATTTATGTCCGAGATATCAGATCGGTCATAATGTGAATCCACATATGGTGATGCGTAATATATGGAGAGAAGCCTTTATTACAGATGAGGAGGAATACAAAAAAGTATTTGGAAGTGCTGTGAATTGCTGTGAATGTGGTATTTGTGAAAGGTTTGCCTGTCCAATGGGTCTTTCACCCTGCAGAGTTAATCATCATATGAAGAAGCTGCTGAGAGAAAAGGGGATAATAGTAGAACGGAACATGACCCCGGAGGCAAGAGAAAGTGTAGATACTCAAAAAGTACCTACCGACCGATTGATTGCCCGCTTAGGATTAAGCAGTTATATGATACCACATTCCAATATAGCACAGACAGCAGGTAATCAGAATTCGGAACAAGAATGTTATGATATTCAACCAGATGAGGTCTTCATTTTGTTTAGTCAGCATATCGGAATGCCAGCTCTGCCAATTGTCAAAGTTGGTGACCGGGTAAAATGCGGAGATTTGATTGCAGCAGCAAATGAGAAAGGATTATCTGCCAATATCCATGCAAGCATGGAAGGAATCATAACTGACATCACGAATCTTGGGGCCAGAATCAGTCGAAAGGAGGAATAATCAATATGGGAAACGCAATTGGTATGATTGAACTGACAAGCATAGCACGCGGCATCGAAACAAGCGATTTCATGTTGAAAGCAGCGCAGGTAGATTTGATCCATTCCTGTACGGTATGTCCCGGAAAATATATGATTATTATTTCTGGTGACACCGGTGACGTGAAAGCCTCCATGATAGAAGGGAAAAAGCGAAGTGCGGAGTATTTGGTGGATTCCTTATTTATTCCAAATGTTCATGCGCAGCTGATTTCAGCATTAACAGGAGCTACTCAAGTTCCAAAAACAGGAGCAGTAGGAGTGATTGAATTCTATTCCGTCGCATCAGCAATTAATGCTGCAGATATCGCTGCAAAGGCAGCGCAGGTAACATTGATTGAAGTTCGGATAGGATATGCAATTGGAGGAAAAGGCTTTGTAACATTAACAGGTGATGTGGGAGCAGTACGTGCAGCAGTTGCGGCAGCAGAAAAGAACAGTGAATTATTTCTGCAAAGTACGGTGATTCCAAAGCCATCGCCTAAATTATTTGAAACTTTATTATAGAAACTACCAATACTAAAAGTATAGGAGGAGAGAGAGTATGTTTCAAGAATTAATCGATAATATAACAAATGGAAGTGTGTTTACGGAAAGTATCAGTGCATGGTTTTCGAATTTGTCAATTAACTCAGTAATTATTTTTATTATGATGATCTTCATGCTGGTTGGTGCATTTGACAAGATCCGAGGTAACAAATTAGGTTATGGAGAAAAATTTGATGAAGGGTTTAATGCGATGGGACCATTAGCAATTGCAATGGCCGGAGTAGTTGCAGCAGCACCAGTTCTCGCCATTATCTTAAAACCGATTATCGTACCGGTATATAATTTAGTAGGGGCAGATGCGTCGATGTTTGCTACCACGCTTCTTGCCTGTGATATGGGTGGTTATCCATTAGCAATGCAATTAGCAGCAAATGACTCCATCGGTAATTTCTCAGGATTGATTCTTGGAACAATGATGGGACCAACTATCGTATTTACAATTCCGGTAGCATTATCCATCATTAAAAAAGAAGACAGGCCATTTCTTGGAGCAGGTATCTTAGCAGGTCTTATTACCATTCCGATCGGGTGTATCGTAGGTGGTTTAGCTATGAACCTAACGCCTTATAAGATGAATATAGGAACAATTCTGGTTAACCTTATCCCTGTTATCATTATCGCAGGTCTTATCGTAATTGGCCTTTGGTTCATACCGGCCAAGATGATCACTGGATTCAATAAATTCGGTACCGGTGTCACTGTTCTTATTACCATATTTACTGCAATTGCAGTATTCGAATATCAGACAGGAATTAAATTCCCACTATTTAATATTATGGTAGAACCAGACTCCACTGGCACGATTCCTTTAATGTCAGGTCTTTTAGTCTGTGGTCAGATAGCTATTGTATTAATCGGTGCCTTCCCTATGGTTAAGTGGATTACAAAAACTTTTGAGAAACCGCTTAAGAGTATGGGTAAAGTATTTGGTATGGATGAAACAGGTTCTGCAGGTCTTGTAGCTAACCTTGCAAATAACATCGCCATGTTTAATATCATGGGAGATATGAATCCAAAAGGTAAATTACTGAACGTAGCATTTGCAGTATCAGCAGCCTTTGTATTTGGAGATCATCTAGGATTTACGGCTGGAGTTAACAAAGACATGATATTCCCTGTAATTCTTGGAAAACTTGTAGCAGGTATTACAGCCCTCATTCTTGCTAATATCCTTGCACCTATGCTTCTTTCAAAGATCAACAGTACAGGGAAAGAAGAGAAGAAATAACCTGTAGGACAGAGAGGAGGAACCACGCATATGAATATAAGCGAAGAAATCATCCGGGAAATCGTTGAAAAGGTGATCCGTGAGTCCTGTGGTATTAAGAGCTCGGAGGATTTTGATAAAGAAAGAGATCCCAGTGGTATCA
>JBASOB010000752.1:0-9192 GCA_049657865.1 Mobilitalea sp. | reverse complement strand
TACGTGTCGTCTGCAGTACGTTGAATTCTTTGGTAAGTTTTATGAAGGTGGCGGACGAAAGTTCGAGCCTTTTGGCATGAAAACAAAATATTATAAAGTAAAGGAGTAAATAAAACATGAGCGCATGGAATAGTTTAGGAATTGTATTTGCATTAATGGGGGCAGTATCAGCAGCATTATTTGCTGGAATGGGTTCAGCAATCGGAGTTGGTAAGGCAGGAGAGGCAAGCGCAGGTCTGGTTACGGAAGATCCTTCAAAATTTGGTAAAGTTTTAATCCTACAGTTACTCCCAGGTACCCAGGGTATCTATGGACTGCTGATTGCTTTTATCACCTTGTCTCGAATTGGTATTTTAGGTGGAGATTTTGAGATGTCTACAGTTAAGGGTTTATTATATTTCTTTGCATGTATGCCTATGGCAATTGTCGGTTACAAATCAGCGATTAGTCAGGCTAATGTATCTGTAGCAAGTATAGGAATCTTGGCAAAAAGACCGGAAGCATTTGGTAAATCTATGATTTTCCCTGCAATGGTTGAGACCTATGCAATTTTAGCACTTCTTATTTCTATGTTGGCATTAAATGGAATTACCGGATTAAATATATAACAGTTGGGAGAGTTAAGCTATGACTGGATTAGAAAAGATATTGAAGACGATTGATGATGCGGCTTTAGTAAATGTGAATGCTGTTATAATTCAGGCAAAAGTAGAAGCTGATAAAATAATAGCAGATGCAAAAAATGAAGCAGCGAAAAAATGTGCTGAAATCGCCTTGAAGTCCGATACGGATGTAAAAGCAGTAATCAGCCGTGCGGAATCTGCAGCTAAACTTCAGGAAAAGAAAAAAATCCTGGATGCAAAGCAACAGATCATCAGCAATATCATTACCTTGGCCAGGAATTCGCTGGCACAATTACCGGACTCCGAATATGAGAGTATCCTACTTCAAATGGCAAAGAAAAATGCCCATAACAAAGCAGGTCTGATACAATTTTCTAAGGCTGATAAAGCCCGCCTGTCAGTAGATTTTGATACGAAATTGAAATCAGCACTTTCGGATAAAGAAGGTGCAGCTCTTACTGTATCAGATCAGGAAGCTAATATCGAGGGAGGTTTCTTACTCATCTACGGTGATATTGAAGAAAATTGTACGTTTGATGCATTGTTTGCATCCGCAAAAGAAGAACTGCAAGATAAGGTAAATTCATTGTTGTTTGAATAGAAATGACCGGAGGGAAGGTGAAGACATGGCTGATGATCAATATATATATGCAGTCGCGCGGATTCGTTCCAAAGAGACTTTTCTTTTGGATAAATCAGATATTGACCAGCTGATGAGCTGTAAAAGTGAGAAGGAATGCTTAAAGCTCTTAGTGGATAAAGGCTGGGGAAGATCTGGTGATGAAAATGCTGAACAGATATTAGTGGCAGAACGCGAAAAAATGTGGGAACTGATGGATGATTTAGTAAAAGATAAATCGGCATTTCAAACATTCCAATATGAAAATGATTTCCATAATTTAAAAGCTGCCATTAAACAAATTTATACAGATACAAAATTTAAAGATATTTATTTAACTCATGGTACAATAGATTCCACTGTCATTTATGAAGCGGCAAAACTACACGATTTTAGCCTGCTTCCCGAATATATGCGTGCTTGTGCCGAAGAAGCTTATCAGGTACAGATGCATACAGGTGACAGTCAATTGTGTGATGTTATCGTTGATAAAGCGGCGCTTAGCGTGATTTTAAGCAAAGCCAAATCTACTCAAAATGAATTGCTGATTCAATATGCTGAACTTAAGGTTGCAGTTGCTGATATTAATATTTCAATTCGCAGTTTTAAAACTGGCAAAGGCAAGATATTTATGGAACGGGCATTGATTGAGTGCAAATCTCTTAATATTAAAGATTTAATGGATGCAGCACTGATCAGCCTTGATAGTATTTATACTTATCTGTCTAATACAACTTATTCAGAGGCAGTTGACGCTTTAAGAGAATCGGCTTCCGCTTTTGAGCGTTGGAGTGATAATATCATGATTAAACTCATACAGCCGCAAAAATACAATCCATTTACCATTTCACCTTTGGCTGCTTATATGTTAGCAAGGGACAATGAAATCAAAACGGTAAGAATACTTCTTTCGGGTAAGAGAAATGATATTCCCGATACCTCTATCCGAGAAAGATTGAGGGAAACGTATGTATAAAGTAGCAGTAATGGGAGATCGTGACAGCATTTATGGATTCGCTGCTTTGGGACTGGATATTTATCCGGTTACGGAACACGATGAGGCTGCAAGAACCTTGAAACACTTGGCAGATGGAAAATATGCTGTCATTTATATTACGGAAAGTTTACAGGCAGAGCTTGAAATTGAAATTGACCACTACGTAACGAACTATTTACCCGCTATTATTCCGATTCCGGGAATCTCCGGTAATACCGGAAGGGGTATTAGAAATGTTAAGAAGTCCGTAGAACGGGCAGTTGGCTCTGATATTATATTTAATGAATAGACCGGCAAGCCGGAGTATCTCGTTTCATACTAAAACTCAAAAAAGCAGGTGAATAAAATATGAGCAAAGGCACCATTAAGAAAGTTGCCGGTCCGTTAGTTGTTGCCGAGGGAATGCGTGATGCTAATATGTTTGACGTAGTTCGTGTAAGTGAACAGAGACTGATCGGTGAAATTATTGAAATCCATGGCGATCAGGCTTCCATTCAGGTATATGAAGAAACCTCCGGTTTAGGACCGGGAGAGCCAGTAGAATCAACCGGTGCACCTTTAAGCGTAGAACTTGGACCTGGACTGATCGGAAGTATTTTCGATGGTATCCAACGTCCATTGGTTGATATTATGGAAGCAACCGGTACCAATTTAAAGAGAGGTGTCGAGATTCCTTCTTTGAAAAGAAGTGCAATCTGGCATTTTATCCCGACCGTTACCGTCGGTGAAACAGTAGGAGCCGGTGATATCATTGGAACAGTTGTTGAAACTGAAATCGTTACTCAGAAGATTATGATTCCGAATGGAATAGCAGGAACGATTGAGTCCATCAGTGAAGGTGATTATACTGTTGTTGATACTGTTGCCGTATTGAAAAAAGAAGATGGTACAACAGAGAATATAACCTTGATGCAAAAATGGCCGGTTCGTATCGGCAGACCTTACAAACAGAAATTATCTCCAGATAAACCATTAATTACCGGACAACGTGTCATTGATACTTTATTTCCAATAGCAAAAGGCGGTGTTGCAGCTGTTCCGGGACCTTTTGGAAGCGGTAAAACAGTAGTACAGCATCAGCTAGCCAAATGGGCAGAAGCAGATATCATTGTTTATATCGGTTGTGGTGAGCGTGGTAACGAGATGACGGATGTTTTAAATGAATTTCCGGAATTGAAAGATCCTACCACAGGGAAATCCTTAATGGAAAGAACAGTTTTAATTGCGAATACTTCTGATATGCCAGTTGCAGCACGTGAGGCATCGATCTATTGCGGTATTACAATTGCTGAATATTTCCGTGACATGGGTTATTCCGTAGCTTTAATGGCAGATTCTACCTCCCGTTGGGCAGAAGCACTTCGTGAGATGTCCGGCCGTTTGGAAGAAATGCCTGGTGAAGAAGGATATCCGGCTTATCTTGCAAGTCGTTTAGCTCAGTTCTATGAAAGAGCCGGACGTGTAATTTCACTTGGTAAAGACGGAAGAGAAGGCACCCTGTCAGCAATTGGCGCAGTATCTCCTCCTGGCGGTGATATTTCTGAACCGGTATCTCAGGCAACGTTACGTATCGTTAAGGTATTTTGGAGCCTTGATGCAAACCTGGCCTATCGCAGGCATTTTCCTGCAATCAACTGGTTAAGTAGTTATTCCCTCTATAACCTTGGTGCTTGGTTTAATAAGAATGTAAATGAAAACTGGACCAAGTTAAAGAATCGTATCATGCTTCTGTTAAATGATGAGGCAGCACTTGATGAGATCGTTAAGTTGGTAGGTATGGATGCTTTGTCTGCACCGGATCGTCTGAAACTCGAAGCTGCAAGATCGATTCGAGAGGATTTTCTTCATCAGGATGCTTTTCATGAGGTTGATACTTTTACCAGTCCGCAGAAACAGTATCTTATGATGGAATTAGTAATGCATTATTATGATGTCTGTCTCGATGGATTAAAGAATAATGTTTCAATCGAAGATTTAGTTAAGCTCGGAGTCAGAGAATCAATTGGACGTTTTAAATACATTCCTGATGAGAAGACAGAACAGACTTTTACTGATATCGTGAAAGACCTTCAATTAGAAGTGGATGTATTAGTGAATAAGAAGAAGGAGGAAGCCTAATGCCGAAAGAATATAGAACCATTCAAGAGGTTGCTGGTCCTCTTATGTTAGTACAAGGTGTTGAGAATGTTGCATTTGATGAATTAGCTGAGATCGAACTGATCAGCGGCGAAAAACGTCGATGCAGGGTGCTTGAAATAGATGGTGGAAATGCACTTGTTCAATTATTTGAAAGTTCTGCTGGTATTAATCTTGCTAGCAGTAAAGTACGATTTCTTGGAAGAAGCATGGAACTCGGGGTATCGGAAGATATGCTCAGCCGTGTATTTGATGGTCTTGGACGTCCAATTGATAATGGTCCGGAAATATTACCGGAAAAACGTCTTGATATTAATGGACTTCCAATGAATCCCGCAGCAAGAAATTACCCTCAGGAATTTATTCAGACCGGTATCTCAGCGATTGATGGATTAAATACACTGGTTCGTGGTCAGAAACTTCCTATTTTCTCTGCAAGCGGTCTTCCTCATGCAGAACTAGCTGCACAGATTGCGAAACAGGCAAAGGTTAGAGGAACAACGGAACCTTTTGCTGTTGTATTTGCAGCAATGGGTATTACCTTCGAAGAAGCTAACTTCTTTATGGAGAGCTTTAGAGAAACCGGTGCCATTGACCGTACCGTCATGTTTGTCAATTTGGCTAACGATCCTGCAATTGAGCGTATTTCTACACCTCGTATGGCTCTGACAGCTGCAGAATATTTAGCATTTGAAAAAGATATGCATGTACTTGTTATTCTGACGGATATTACAAATTATGCAGATTCGTTACGTGAGGTTTCCGCTGCTCGTAAAGAGGTTCCGGGACGTCGTGGTTATCCTGGATATATGTATACGGATTTAGCTTCCATTTATGAGAGAGCTGGCCGCAAGAAGGGCAGAGCAGGAAGTATCACGATGATTCCTATCCTGACAATGCCTGAGGATGATAAGACTCATCCAATTCCTGATTTAACCGGTTATATTACAGAAGGCCAGATTATTCTAAGCCGTGATCTTTATCGTCAGGGTATTCAGCCACCAATTGATGTACTACCTTCCTTGTCACGTTTGAAAGATAAAGGTATTGGTGAAGGAAAGACCAGAAAAGATCATGCGAATACGATGAATCAGATCTTTGCAGCTTATGCAAGAGGTAAAGAAGCGAAAGAATTAATGGTAGTTCTTGGCGAGGCAGCTTTAACTGACATGGATAAGCTATATGCTAAATTCTCCGATGAATTTGAAAGTGAATATGTATCTCAGGGATACGATACGAACCGTAGTATCGAGGAGACCTTGGATCTTGGCTGGAAGCTGTTACAGATATTGCCAAGAACAGAACTGAAGAGAATTAAGGATGAATTACTTGATGAATATTACGGAAAATTTTAAGGGGGTGCTGATCTTTGGCTAAAGCACATGTAAATCCAACTCGAATGGAATTAACAAAGCTTAAGAAGAAATTAGCGACAGCTACCCGCGGACACAAACTTCTAAAGGATAAGCGGGATGAATTAATGCGCCAATTTCTTGAGTTGGTTCGAGAAAATAAAACCCTCCGTGAAAAAGTGGAAAAAGGCATTACAGCATCAAATAAAAACTTTGTCTTAGCAAGATCGACAATGCCGCAGGAGATGGTTAATGTTGCACTTATGGCTCCGAGGCAAGAGGTTTATTTGGAAGCTGGCATGATAAATGTCATGAGTGTAGAAATTCCAAAGTTTGAGTATTCTACAAAAACGCCGGATGCCAATGATATCTATTCCTATGGATTTGCCTATACTTCCTCAGATCTTGATGATGCAGTAAAATCACTTCAGGATATTTTACCGGATATGCTTCGGCTGGCTGAGATTGAAAAATCTTGTCAGTTGATGGCTAAGGAGATAGAGAAGACCAGGCGCCGTGTAAATGCTTTGGAACATGTCATGATTCCGGAGATGAAAGAAAATATTAAATATATTGTAATGAAGCTTGATGAAAATGAGCGTAGTACCCAGATCCGTCTTATGAAGGTGAAGGATATGATGCTTGAGCAGGCGCATCATTATAATGAACGCTATCAGAACCATTTTGAAGTATAGTAACAATTAAATGAAATGCAGCTGTAAAATATTTAAATTCTTATGAATTACAATATTTTGCAGCTGCATTTTTGATGTTTAGGTATTATTAAGAGGACGGGTATATTGATAATTATTATAAGGACGTGTATTATAAGAAAAACTGATTCTGATATAATATCTTAAAAATTAGTAATTAAATGAGCGAATATTAGGACAAAAATAAGATAGATAATGTATTTTTCATGAAATTGATATATAATTATAAGTGAAAATTTGTATTTTATTTATGATATTTCTTTGGAGGTATTGATATGGAGAATGTGATAGAAACCAATTTGTTGACAAAGTTTTATGGAAAAGCAAGAGGAATTCAAGATGTATCGATTGCAGTGGAACAAGGTGAAATATTTGGGTTTATCGGACCGAACGGTGCAGGAAAATCTACCACGATACGGACTCTTTTAGCACTCATTTATCCTACTTCTGGATCTGCTAAAATATTTGGAATGGATTGCATTAAAGAAGCTCCTGAAATTGCAAAACGAGTTGGATATCTGCCAAGTGAAGTATTTTATTATGATGGTATGAGAGTAAAAGATTTGTTGAATTATTCAGCAAGTTTCTATAAAAAAGACTGCAAAGAGAAAATTAAGAATTTATCAGAACGTTTAGATTTGGATCTGAATCGTAAAATAGAAGATTTGTCTTTAGGGAATAAGAAGAAAGTCGGTATTGTACAAGGGCTGCTTCATACACCTGAATTAATTATTCTAGATGAACCGACCTCAGGACTTGATCCGCTGATGCAGCAGATATTTTTTGATTTACTGCTAGAAGAGAATCAGAAGGGGGCTACCATCCTCATGTCTTCCCATATTCTGCCGGAGGTCCAACGCCTTTGCAATCGTGTTGCTATTATAAAAGACGGTAAGATTATTAAATTAGAAAAGATATCAACTTTAAAAGATAACAGTTATAAGCACTTTAAGTTTGAAGTGGCACAGGAAGTACCGAGGGATTACTTTATGAGCAATGGGGTTACAGAATTAGTTGTTGATGGGAAAATCCACTCCTTTATGTATAGTGGAGATATTAACGTGATTACACAGAAATTATCGGGCATTAGGCTAACGAATCTCTGGGTAGAGGAACCTGATTTAGAGGAAATATTCTTGCATTACTATTCTAAAGAATAGAATTTAGCATCATATTAGATTCATGTGAAAATCAATATTTTTACATAAAGAATTTGTTGCTGCAGCCTAAAGTTTGCATGCAGAAAGAAAGGCATGGATATTAACGTGAAAGATGACTCTTTCACACGCAAATTTGTGCCTGCAGCCCAAAGTTTGCAGGTAGAGAGAAAGGCATGGTTGTTAATATGAATATATATCTGCACGAATTAAAAACTTATCGTATGAATACAATTATATGGATATTTTCAATATGCGGAATTATGATGTTCTTTATGGCATTTTTTCAAATCATTAAAGCAGATATGGATAACTATATGAAATTTATTAATAATTTTCCTGCATCCGTAAAAATAATTATGGGTTTCTTATTTGAGGACTTTTCTACCCCGATTGGGTTCCATAATTTCGCATTTACCTATTCTGCACTTCTTGGAGTAATTCAAGCTATGAATCTTGGAGTGGGAATTGTTTCCAAGGAAGAGCGGGAGCGTACCGCAGACTTTTTAATGACGAAACCAGTCTCTCGAGTACGTATTATTAATGCTAAGTTGTTTGCAGTACTTACTATATTTGTGATTACGAATTTATGTTATCTGTTTGCATCCTCTTTTACTGTATTAAGTTTATCAGAGATGAAACCAGATATGACGAAGCTTTATTTGGTTGATTTTAGTTTGTTTATGATGCAGATTATCTTCTTCTCCATTGGTTTAATGGTTTCCATTCTTATGAAGAAAGTTAGAGCAGTACTACCTGTTTCACTGGGTATGGTATTTGTATTTTATGCAATTTCTGCTTTTGCAGTAACATCAAAGGAAGATAAGTTAAGATATTTGACTCCTTTTCAGTATTTTACATCTAGCCATATTATGGATTTTGGAAACTATGAATTATCATTTTTACTTACCGGAATTGGAATCGCTGTGGTTAGTATTGCAATTAGTTATTACAGATATTGTAATAAAAATATACAGGCGGTATAGGGAGGGCTTATGAATATATATCGAAGAGAAATGAAAGCGCATTATAAATCCGTCCTGATCTGGGCAGTAGCAATGTTTTTCTTAATTACTGCCGGAATAACCAAATATAATGTTGGTGTGACGACTGGAATCAATAGTTTTACGGAATTGATGGAGAGTTTACCGAAATCACTTCAAAATCTTTTTGGAGTGGGTGTATTAGATGTATCTAATATCGTAGAGTATTTTGGAATCTTATACCTGTACATCCAGTTGGTACTTGCAATTCAGGCATGCATGCTTGGAACCAATATTATTACCAAAGAAGAGAGAGACAAGACAACCGAATTCTTACTTGTAAAACCTATTTCGCGTACTAGAATTATTACAGCAAAGATATTTGCCGGACTTACTATCGTAGTTTTGCTAAATGTTTTCACCTGGATTAGTACGATCGTAATACTAAGTTCGTACACGAAAGAACCTTATGCAACTGACATATCCCATCTGATGATTGCACTTCTTGCACTTCAAATATTGTTTTTCTTACTTGGTACAATGACTGCAACTTTTATGAAAAAATTCAAATTGGCTTCTCCAATTACTACCGGTATCTTAATGATAATGTTC
>JBASOB010000751.1:0-6191 GCA_049657865.1 Mobilitalea sp. | reverse complement strand
ACACAGGATATTACACAGAATCTTACACAGAATCTTACACAGAATCTTACACAGAATCTTACACAGAATCTTACACAGGATATTACACAGGACAGTACACTTAAAAAGACAGGAAACGAAATAAATCAACATAATCCTAGGAAGGAAAATGATACAGGGAATCTTTTGAAAGAAAAATACACAGGGAATCAGTTGAAGGAATATATAGTAAGTCTCCAGGTATCGGTTCCGAATGTCACAGCAAATCATGCATGTCAGTTAAGATATAAAGTTCTAGATATCAAGAGTGAGAAGGAATACTATGCAGACACCTACTCAATCAAAGAGAAGATATCTAAAATTTCATTTCAAGTACAGGGAGTGGAAAATTGGGACTTAAATCATCCGACCTTATACTGTCTTCAATTGGAATTATTTGATACTGATACAAAGGAATCTTTGCTTGATACAAAAACAGTCCGATTTGGATTTCGAACCACTGAGTTTAAAGAAGATGGCTTTTATTTGAATCATAAGAGGATTAAACTAATCGGACTGAATCGTCATCAGAGCTTTCCCTACGTTGGATATGCAATGCCGAAGAGAATGCAGCAGCGAGATGCAGAGATCCTTAAAAATGAATTACAGGTAAATGCAGTTCGGACATCTCATTATCCACAGTCGAGACATTTCATTGACCGCTGCGATGAACTTGGATTACTCGTGTTTACAGAGATACCAGGTTGGCAGCATATTGGAGATGAAAGATGGAAAGAACTTGCCTGTGAGAATGTTGCAGATATGGTTCTGCAATACCGAAATCATCCCTCCATCGTCCTTTGGGGTGTCAGAATTAATGAATCGCAAGATGACGATGAATTTTATACGAAAACCAATCAGATTGCACATGAATTAGACCCTTCAAGGCAGACCGGAGGCGTTCGGTTCCTGCAAAAGAGCAGCTTCCTAGAAGATGTCTATACCTTTAATGATTTTCACCATAATGGGTCGAACCAAGGAATTAATAAAAAGAAAAAAGTATCCACAAAACCTGACGCACCATATCTCGTAAGCGAATTCAACGGTCACATGTTCCCTACAAAATCATTTGACAGTGAAGAACACAGACTGGATCATGCACTTCGTCATGCAAAGGTACTTGATGGTTTGTTTGAGCAAAAAGGTGTTGCCGGAGGCTTTGGCTGGTGTATGTTCGATTATAACACGCACAAGGATTTTGGAAGTGGAGACCGGATCTGCTATCATGGCGTTCTGGATATGTTCCGTAATTCAAAGCTGGCAGCAGCAGTATATGCAAGTCAGAATGAATTGTCAGATGTCTGCGAAGTTAGTTCCTCCATGGATATCGGAGATCATCCGATAGGAAACATTGGAGATATCTATGCATTCACGAATGCAGACAGTGTGAAATTATATAAGAATGATATATTTATTAAAGAATTTTTCCCGAATCAAAAGAAATATCCCAGCCTTCCGCATGCACCAATCTTAATTGATGATTTCGTAGGTGATCTTATGGAAAAGCAAGAACACTACAGTCATAGGACGGCAGAAGGCTTCAAGTCAGTTCTTGGAGCAATTACAAGATATGGCTTGGATTCGCTACCTTTATGGTATCAAATGAGAATGGGATTGTTAATGCTTCAGAATCATTTAACCTTCGCAGATGGAGCAAGACTTTATTACCAATATGCAGGCAGCTGGGGCGGTGAAGTGCCGATTTACCGGTTCGAGGCCGTTAAAAACGAAAGAATCGTGAAAACAGTCTGCAAAAAGCCAGTGATTCAGCCGAGACTTAACATTACTACTGATACATTAATTCTTCATGAGGAAGAAACCTATGATGTTGCAACCATTCGCATTCTTGCGGAGGATGAAAACGGGAATCGTTTACCTTATTACCAGGAACCGATTATGCTGACAGCTAGCGGAGTAATTGAAATCATTGGACCGAAGTCCTTGAGTCTTAAAGGAGGAGCTGGCGGAACCTATGTTAAGACGACTGGAATCAGCGGAGAAGGACAACTCAAAATTTATCAAGAGAATCTCGGGGAGACCTTGATTGAATTTATAGTAAAGTAAAATATATAGTAACATAAGAAAAGAGGAGAACGGTATGAGCTTATCAAGGAAAGAGAAAGTGTCATTTGGTATTGGGGCAATCGGAAAAGATATGGTGTATTCGATAGTATCCGGATTTTTAATGTATTACTATAACACAGTGTTGGGAATTAGTGCAACTTTTATTGGTGTGTTGTTTATGGTAGCAAGAGTCTTGGATGCGCTGAATGATCCTTTTATGGGAATTATTGTAGATAAAACACATACCCGCTTTGGTAAATTTCGCCCATGGCTGATGATTGGTACGGTACTTAGTGCATTATGCCTTTTCGGAATGTACTCCGTTCCAGAATCACTTAGTGGAACACCACTTTTAATCTATGTATCAATTGCATATATCTTGTGGGGAACTACCTATACGTTAATGGATATTCCTTACTGGTCCATGATTCCTGCGATTTCTGACAGTGGTAAAGACAGGGAGACAATATCTGTCATTGGAAGAAGCTGTGCTGGATTAGGTTATGCCGTTCCTACTGTACTTACGATGGCGATTGTTCCAATCATTGGAAATGGTAATGAAAGATTAGGATTTAAGATATTTGCCGGAATTATCGCAGTCATCTTTATCCTGGGTATCTCTGTTACGGTGAAGAATGTGAAGGAGAAAAGCGTACCAAGGGAAAAATCACCTTCCATTAAAGAAATGTTTACAGCCTTATTTACGAATGACCAGGCACTTGTTGTAGTTGTAACGATTGTAATATTTAATGCTTCTCTTTATTTAACTTCCAATTTAGCTATTTATTTCTTTAAATATGATATTGGAAACGGAGCACTGTTTGGTATCTTCGGAGGAGTTGGCGGAGCAACACAGATTCTGTCAATGATGCTGTTACCTGCATTTAGAAAGAAATGGGATCGTAAAACTATATTTACCGGTGCTATCATAACAGCGATGTGCGGTTATGGATTATTGTTCTTGCTTGGAACACTACATAATACAAACCTGATCTTTTTATCCCTGGCTGCAATTATTATCTACTTCGGGTTTGGATTATGTACGGTATTAACTACCATTTTCTTGGCGGATTCTGTCGATTATGGTGAATGGAAGAATAAGCAGAGAAATGAAAGCATCATATTCTCAATGCAGACGTTTGTGGTTCAGTTAGCTTCTGCAATTGCTGTCTTCATTGCAGGTGTAGGCCTTGATTTGATTCATCTCGATATTAATGCATCAAAACAGGCAGAATCTACACTTCTTGGTATGCGATTCTTAATGATTGTAGTTCCGATGGCGGGATTACTTGCTGCTATTTTATTCTTTCGAAGAAAATATCGATTATCAGAAGGCTATCTTGAGAAGATGATGGAAGAAGTTTATGATAATCGAAAAGAAATTGCAGATGCGAAAGAGTTAGGAGAGTTATGATTTATAGGGAAAATGAGTTGTTTGTATTAGAAACAAAGGATACCACCTACTGCTTTCGTGTAATGCCTTCCGGACATTTAGAACATCTATATTATGGCAGTAAAATCAAGTTATCCGGTGGGTATGAACCATTAATTGAAAAGGTGAGGTTTCTTGGTGGCAATCAGATTGCCTATTCAAAGGAGTACCCAAGTGTTGGATTAGAGAATCTAGACTTAGAGATGTCCTCTTATGGCAAGGGTGATGTTCGGGAACCATTTATTGAGATTACGCATGAAGATGGGTCAACTACCTGTGACTTTCTGTTTGAAAGTGCAGAGGTTCTTGAGGAGAAGAAGTTACTGCTGACATTACCTTCTTCTTATTCTAAGCAGCTTGAACATGAGGTAACCGAATCAGAACTATTGCTGAAACCTGAAGAGACTCATAAAGACGGAATCTCTGAACGAAAGGAAGTAACAGCCTCAAGTCTTGAGATTACGCTCATCGATAAAAACTATGGAATTAAATTGATTTTGGTATATTCGGTATTCTATGAGAGTAATGTAATCATCCGAAGCTCGAGGGTAATCAATGATTCTGAGAAAAATATTTATCTTAATCGAATTATGAGCGGACAACTTGATATGGAGGCTGATGATTATATCGTCAGTACCTTTAGCGGTGCATGGGCTAGAGAGATGAATCGTTATGATACACCGGTGCATCCGGGAATAATGATCAATGATTCTAAGACCGGTACCTCGAGCAATCGAAGTAATCCATTTTTTATGGTGAGCAAAGCAGATACGAACGAAGAGCATGGCGACTGTTTTGGATTTAACTTAATTTATAGTGGCAATCATTATGCGGTAGTGGAGGTCAACAGTACCAATAAGCTTCGAATAATAAATGGAATACAGCCCTTAGGTTTCAGATTCCTTATAAAGCCGGAGGAGGTCTTTGAAGCACCGGAATCGGTCATGACCTACTCTGATAAAGGTTATTCCGGTATGAGCTTTAATATGCATCATTTCATCCGTAATTATATAGTAAGGGGAATCTGGCAGAAGAAAGAACGCCCGGTATTAATGAACAGCTGGGAGGCAAATTACTTTAAATTCAATGAAAGCAAACTGGTTAAGCAGGCAAAAGCAGGAAAAGAAGCTGGAATTGAACTCTTTGTATTAGATGACGGGTGGTTTGGAAAGAGGAACGATGATACCTCCTCCCTAGGGGATTGGAAGGAAAACAGAGATAAGCTCAGTGGAGGATTAAAGGGACTAGCAGATAAAATCAATGAGCTGGGAATGCAGTTTGGTATCTGGGTAGAACCGGAGATGGTAAATGAAGACAGCGACTGTTACCGCCTTCATCCGGACTGGGCAGTTCAAATACCACAAACACAGCATTCTCTTGGTCGTAATCAAATGATTCTTGATCTGACAAGGGAAGAGGTTCGCACCTATATTATAAGTGAGATGGGCCGGGTATTTGCCAGTGCTAATATTACTTATGTGAAATGGGACATGAACCGTATTTTCTCGGATCATTACTCGACATCACTTTCTGCGGACAATCAGCAGGAATTTGATCATCGTTATATGATGGGGCTATATCAGATATTAGATACCTTGACGAAACGTTTTCCTGAGATTCTGTTTGAAAGCTGCGCATCCGGTGGAAATCGCTTTGACCTTGGGATGCTCTGCTATATGCCGCAGATCTGGGCAAGCGATAATACCGATGCAATCTGCCGCAGTGTAATTCAGACCGGTTATAGCTACGGGTATCCAATGTCCGTGATAGGTGCGCATGTATCAAGCTGTCCGAATCACCAGACTCTTCGCAATACATCAATTGAAACACGCTTTGAAGTAGCGGCGTTTGGATTACTAGGGTATGAATGTAATCTTGCAGAATTAACTTCAGAGGAGAAGAAATTAGTAGTTAAGCAGATAACATTTTATAAACAATATCGTCAGACTCTTCAATTTGGTGATTTTTATCGAATCGGTGATGATCGTAAGGGCAATATTAAGTGGCTTACCGTCAGCGAGGATAAGAAGACTGCAATTGGTCTGTATCTACAGAAAGAAGTAATACCGAATTATTCTTATGCTAAATTTAAGACGAAAGGACTGGACGAGGGTAAGAAGTATCACTTTACAAACCGCCAGCAGATATTTAACATTAAAGAATTCGGTGATTTGGTCAATATGATATCACCAATTCATATCAAGAAGGATTCCCTTGCCCATAATCTGATTGCAATGGTCAAAAAGATGCCGGGAGAAGTGGAGGATTCGACCGCTTATGGAGATTTGTTTAACCATGCCGGAGTAAAGCTGAAACAGGCTTTTGCCGGAACCGGATATGATGAAGAGGTTCGCCTGTTTCAGGATTATGCCTCGCGGATGTATATCTGGGAAGAGATTGAGTAAGAAGTAACCGTAAAATACATAGTAATTTTATATCATTCAAATACGATAAGAGGGTATATTCTCTTATCGTATTTTTTGTACCATGAATGTGAAGTTTTCACAAAATAACACCTGGCATATCTTACTATTTGTCTATAGATATTGAGTAGGGCGTTGGCTTATAATAAAAAGGAAGATTTTACATTTGGATATAGGGGGAACATTGACACTATGGAACTGAATAGAATACAGGAATTATCAAAATCAATTAAAGAAAATATAGAAAAGGTGAT
>JBASOB010000750.1:0-3644 GCA_049657865.1 Mobilitalea sp. | reverse complement strand
GAATAAAGAGATAAAAGTTGCAGAAAGTTTTAGAGAAAAGCTGAGAATTAAATCTTCTAGTATCCTTCAAAAAACAGGAAATTTGTCTGGCGGAAACCAGCAGAAGGTTGTATTCAGCAAATGGATTTTCTCTGATCCGGATGTCTTGATTCTAGATGAGCCGACACGTGGTATTGATGTCGGTGCAAAATATGAAATTTATTCCGTAATTAATGAATTAACAGAAAACGGAAAAACAATTATCATGATATCATCAGAACTGCCAGAAATTTTAGGCATGTGTGATAGAGTATATGTCATGAATGAAGGAAGAATTGTTGGAGAACTGAGCGCTGAGGAAGCCTCGCAAGAAAACATAATGCATTGCATAATGCAGAGCAATCAGGAGGTGTATCATGAATAAGAAGGGTTCGTTTTTGAAAGGAAATATTCGCCAGTATGTAATGGTTATTGCATTGGCAGTTGTAATAATATTGTTTCAGATTTCAACCAACGGAGTTTTGTTAAAACCGTTAAACATTTCCAATTTGATTTCTCAAAATGCATATATATTGATTCTTGCTATTGGTATGCTGCTATGTATCCTGACAGGTGGTAATGTTGACTTATCAGTTGGTTCTGTAGCAGGTTTTGTCGGTGCAATCTCAGCGATTATGATGTTAAAATGGAATATACCGATTCTTCCAACCATCATTGCATCTCTGATTCTTGGTCTGGTGATTGGATGCTGGCAGGGTTTCTGGATTGCCTATGTCGGTGTTCCGGCTTTCATCGCGACTTTAGCGGGTATGTTAATCTTTAGGGGCTTAACCTTGGTAGTGCTGCACGGAACAAGCCTTGCACCGCTTCCGGACGGATACACTTTCTTGGCTTCAGGATTTCTTCCGGATATCATGAATGTCGGAAAACTTAATACACTAGCTATCATCTGTGGAATTGTTGCATCGATATTCTATGTAGCCAGAGAGCTTAACAGTAGAAATAATAAGAAAAAATATGGATTTGCAGTAAGTTCCTATAAGACTTTTATTCCACAGGTTGTCGGAATCTTGGTTGTTGTTAACGCATTTGCATTTGCGTTGGCTTCCTATAAAGGTATTCCTATGGTTTTAGTTATTGTTATTGTTCTAGTGCTGATTTATTCTTTTATTACGATGAAAACGATTCCAGGCAGACATATCTATGCCTTTGGCGGTAATGCTAAGGCAGCGCAATTGTCTGGTGTAAACACCAAAAAGGTAATGTTCTGGGTATATGCTAACATGGGCGTTATGGCAGCACTTGCAGGTATTATATTTACAGGAAGACTGAATTCAGCTACACCAAAATCCGGTGTTAACTTTGAGCTTGATGCAATTGCTGCCTGCTTCATCGGTGGAGCATCCACAAGTGGTGGTGTTGGTACTGTAGTTGGAGCTATGGTCGGTGGTTTACTTATGGGTGTTTTGAACAATGGTATGTCCATCATGGGTATCAGCATTGACTGGCAACAGACAATCAAAGGATTTGTTCTTCTTGGTGCTGTTGCATTCGATGTATATTCAAAATCTAAATCAAAGTAATCTAGTATTTAAAATAAGAAAAGAAAAATAATTTTTTTTGATTCTTATCATGACTGTAACACGATTTTATTATATAATGAATCATAAGGGGTAAAGGTGAGGTTACAGCCACACCTTTACCCCTTGTTATTTTTACTTAGTAATATATACTTTACGTGGTAATATCTGCCTAGCAGATTCATTTATAAATCAGTCATTGAAAATGATAATAGAAGTAGGAGAATTTATGAGATTTAGTTACACCATTAGGGAAGAACATAACGGGCATACGATTGAGCAGGTCCTGAAGGAAGAATTCAAGATTTCAAGTCAGTTACTTAAGAACATCAAACTATATGGATCGATTCTTGTCAACGGTAGAAAGCAGTGGACAAAGGATTCTGTCCATAATGGGGACATACTCGAAGCTGGCTGGGACTTTGCAGGTAAGGAGGCAGGCCACATCATCTGTGACAGTATTCCTATCCTCTATCAGGATGATTGTTTTCTGATTGTAGTAAAACCCTCAAATTTATGTGTACACCCTTCCAAAGGACATGGATATGACAGCCTTATCACTCGTTTAAACGGTGGAAACGGTCTGCACGTTGTAACGCGCCTCGACAAGGACACCTCAGGGCTTGTTCTTCTTGCTAAAAATGGATATTGGCATAACCAACTTTCTAATATCGAGATTATTAAACGTTATTACGGGGTTGTAGAAGGAAAACTCGAACCTGCCCAGAGTCTCGTCGACGCGCCGATACAAAGAGAGTCTGAGGACTCTGTACGACGTATTGTTCACTCGCAAGGAAAGAGGGCAATCACCGCCTATAAAGTTTTAGATTATCTGAGTGAAGTAGATCTCTCGGTTGTCGGATTTCAGCTATTTACAGGCCGGTGCCATCAGATCCGCGTGCATACTTCTTATTTGGGTCATCCTCTTGTTGGAGATAATCTCTATGGAAGCATTATAGAAAGCACAGAGGGACAGAGGCTTGTTTGTGGAAAACTTCAATTTATTCATCCAAGGGATCAGGTTCTTGTTGAGGTTTCTCTTCCAAGTATTGGAGATATTCTGTGGAAAAACGGTGGAATTAAGCAAGATGTCTGTAACAAACTGGACAATATAAATACATATATTTTATAAAGAATTCAAAGTAAATCCTCGTTAATCCGTAATTGGTGGAGCGAGGATTTTTATATTATTGTAACGGTAAACGACTGGGGGGGATATCATTATGTGATTTAGTTTTGGTGCCAACAAAGAGCTTGGATGATTGATTTATTTAGTATTACATGTTAAAATATTTAGTAAGACATAAGGAAATAAAACAATGAATAAGTTTCGCATTTCGTAATAACAAGTTTTAATATTCTGATAAGAAGAGAATGATAATATGAAAAATCAATTTTTTCACTTTGGCAGAATGGAGGTTACTATGAACTATGATGATAATTTGAATCTTGAAAGTTTTGAGCTTTTTGGCAATTTATTATCCCATATGCCTCTGATTTTCTATATTCTTGACAAGGATTGGAATTTTTTGCTTTCAAATGGGCAGAGGCTTGAGAAACTTGGTCTAAAGCCTGGGGAAGTAGTTGGCCGCAATGCCAAGCTAATGTATCAGGATAACAAAGACATTATCAAAGAGATAGAAAGTGCTTATAAAGGAAACATTGTTGAATACAATCAGGTAATCGGTAATCTTTTTCTAGAAGACTATATTGCACCTTTCTATGATAAAAATGGCGAGATTGAAGGCGTTTTCGGTGCTTCCATTGATGTAACGGAGAGAAAGCAAAGTGAAATTGAACTTGAAAAAACACAGGCACTTTATGAAGCGCTAAGGGAGAGTATTCCAGGAATTATTTATATCTATAATGAGTTGGGAGAACTTATATTTTGGAATAAATCGCACGAAATATTAACCGGATATTCAAAAGAAGAACTTGATCACATGTCTCTTATGGATTGGTATAAAGATGATATCACGAGTCAACAATCTGTGCTTAAAGGGCTCGAAGATGCCCAAAAATATGGTTACGGTGAAGCTGAGACTAATTTACAGTGTAAAGATGGTTCAATCAGACCTATTTTTG
>JBASOB010000749.1:0-4784 GCA_049657865.1 Mobilitalea sp. | reverse complement strand
ATTGCACTAAGCTGATTACAATTGGCAAAGGAACTGCTTCCAATTATTGTTACGGTATCCGGTAAGGTGATCGTCTTTAGCGTATAACAGGAATCAAAAGCTCCTGAACCGATAGAAGTAGTCTTGCTGGATAAAGTGACACTAGTAAGCCTGATACAATCGGAGAGTAAATTCGCACTTACTTTTGTAATGCCTTCAGGAAGCACAATACTGGTCAGTTTCCTGCATGAGCTGAAAGCATTGGTTCCGATTGACTTTAAAGATGCCGGAAGAATAATTTCAGTTAAGGAAGAACAAGTATTGAAAGCATCATTACCAATACGAGTAACGGTAGCTGGAATTGCAATAGAGGTTAATTTCTTACAGTTATAAAATGTATTATTTTTAATAGCTGTTAAAGTGCTTGGAAGATTAACGCTTTTAAGAGCTCTGCAATTATTAAAAGCATATTCTTCAATCTGAGTAACTGTATTCGGAATACTTATACTTGTTAGAGAATTACAATCCATAAAGGTTCCTTTAGAAATTACAATCACTCCACTTGGAATGTTAATGCTTTTAAGCTTGCCACACCCATTAAAAGCATAAGCATCAATTTGAGTAACAGTGCTTGGAATAGAGATGGAGGTGATACTGCTGCAATATTCGAAAGTTTGACTCTGAATCTTAGTCACGCCGCTTGGTATTGAAATCTTCTTTAAATTGTTGCAATACTCGAAGCACTGTTTCCCTAAGCTGGTCAGTCCCTTCGGTAAAGTAATGGTGCTTAGGCTGCTACAACCTTGAAAAGCTCTTCTGGCAATATAATATAATTTACTGTCGGAAGGAATAGAGACAGTTTTCAACTGGTAACACCAGCGATAAGCTTCAATACTGATGAATTTGACTGATTTTGGTAACACTACTTTTGTGAGTCTGCTGCAATTGGAGAAAGCTCCTTCTCCGATATAGGAGAGAGTATCTGGTAATGTGACATTTCTTAATTTCATGCAGTTATAAAAAGCATGATAGGGAATCCTTTTAATTCCACTCGGTAAATTGATTACCCTTAGTGCAGTACATTCTGAAAAGGCTTCTTCATTGATTACTTTAATACTGGAAGGTAATACAATGGTTTGTGTTTTTTGATTACCATAAAAGGCTCTCTTTCCAATTTCAGTAACATTAGAAGGAACAGTTACTTTTTTAGCTGTTCCAAGATAAGCAACAAGCACACCGTCATTTATAACAAAGTCACTTTCGCCTGCTTGGGCTGTATGTGTGGGCAGAAATGCCAACAGGAATGCAGTCAGGATAAATATAATGCTTATGATCCGTTTTCGGGTCTTGGTCATGTGATACCTCCTAATAGGGATAGTTCCTCGTTCGATTTGTGAAGCACAACAAGTTCATTACCTTTCCATTATATTACAACAATGCGATATAAACAATGTAAATATAACTTTTCGTTATATGCAAGCAAATAAAAGCCTATAAATTGGTATAATTAAGGCAACAAAGAATAAGTATCTATTTTATAAAAATGAACATAAGGTCAAATAAATCACCCAAAATGATATGTTCGGGGTTTACTATTATTAACAGAAGGAATAATATATTGATAAGGTACAAATTGTGAATAGAAGGAATTAATTCGTGAAAAGTAATCATTACAGGTTCAGTTTAAGAAAAGTTTGCTGTACTTATTCCTCGCTGATTATATTACTCGGTTACATATAGGACACAACGTATTTTTACTCCGTCTTCGGTGGCATAGAGATATGCTCTGCCGATAGAAAGCGCGGTTATAATACCTGTACTGTCAATTATTGCAACATTTTGATTGCTGGAGGACCATTCAGGCAGATTACCGGAAGATACGACGGCAGAAATAATTGCAGTATCACCTTCTTTTAAGGTGAGCTCGGTGGAGCTTAACTTTATCGTAGGTTGTTCCACCTTGACTTCACAGCTTTTTGAAATTCCGTCAACGGTTGCAGTTATGGTGGCAGTACCATGCTTAATTGCAGTGATAGTTCCATTCTCGTCAACAGTAGCAACACTTTTTTTGTTTGATTTCCAGACAGGTATCACTCCGGAAGATACCGTAGCCGAAAGCTTGGCCAAATTCCCACGGTAAAGCTTTATGGAAGATGTATCTAGCTTAATGACAGGAGATTTCACTTTGACTTTGCAGGTGATACTGCTGCCATCGGCAGTGGCGGTTATGATAGCGTCTCCCGGTTTGTTAGCAGTTATATTACCATATTCATCAATTGTAGCAATGCTTTTCTTGTTACTTTTCCAGGTGACTTGGGAGCCATTAGAGGTGGTCGCAGATAAGTAATAGAGATCATTGCGTTCTAGTGAAATACTTTTTTTACTTATAGATATCTCGGTTTTAGCAACGATGAGCTTACAGGAGGCTTCTGCACCTTTAATCTTTGCAGTAATCTTCGTAGTACCTGCTTTTTTGGCGGTAACTTTTCCATAAGTGTTTACGGAAGCCACTTTGGAGTTGCTGCTGACCCACGTGGGAAGATCTCCAGTGGAAGTGACAGCAATTACATAGAATTCATTGCCAATATCGGCTATGGTGGAGTATTGTGAGAGAATCACGAAGTCAACATAGAAATCAGCTCTTGCGTGTTTTGTTTGAACTGGGATAGAGATGAAAAGGATGATAAGACAGGATAAGATAAATCTAAGAATCTTTTTGTTTTGTGGCATCTAAAACCTCCATTCCTTGAAGATGAGGAATATATGCTATGTATTAAGCGGACAGCAAACTTTTGATAAGCTTATCATTGATCAATTAATAAGTAAATAATTACAGATAAAAACCGGCATATTACATAATTTATAATTCGACTATTATACATTTTTTCAAATATTAAAGAAGAAGGAGAAAACAAGATGGAATGCAGATTGGAAAATATCACGATTAATTATGAAGTAGAGGGCAGAGGGAAACCAATCATAATAATTCATGGATCTCACGTAGATCATAGAATTATGACAGGATGTATGGAACCGATATTCGAAAATATGGAAGGATATAAAAGAATCTATCTGGATCTACCGGGAATGGGTAAAACGAAAGGCGAAAGCTGGATTACTAGTGTGGACGACATGCTGAAAACCGTAATAGATTTCATCGATGCAGTAATACCAAATGAAAACTTTTTACTGGCAGGGGAATCTTACGGTGGATATTTAGCAAGAGGTATCATATATATCATGGCCGATCGTGTTGATGGATTGTTTTTACTATGCCCGGCAGTTGTTATGGAGGATAATAAGCGCAGTGTTCCTACGCATATTATCTTGAAGAAGGATGATGAATTGTTATCACAGCTAGACCCTTCTGATGCGGAAGGATTTTCTGCCATGAGCGTAGTTCAGACCGAAACAATATGGAAGAGATACCTAAAGGAAGTGATATCAGGAGTTAAATTAGCAGATAATGATTTTATTGAGCATTTAAAGGAGGAACGAGAAGGTGCATTCTCCTTTCCGGTAGATGAACTGACAGAAGTATATAGTAAACCGACACTTGTTCTACTAGGACGACAGGATTGGTGTGTTGGGTATAAAGATGCATGGAATATACTGGATAATTATCCGAGAGCTACCTTTGCTGTTCTTGACCGAGCTGGACATAACCTGCAGATAGAACAAGAAGTATTATTTAACTATTTAGTTACAGAATGGATTGCAAGAGTCAGCGAATCTTTACTGGATTCTTGAAAGTAAGATAAATAGGCAGTTAGATAAGAGCGAAGAAAAAAATCTTCAAGATATTTGAGATGTTATAAAGCAGTATCATGTCAGGCTAATGCTGGATGCACTCCGAAGGTAGGATAATATTCTACTATTAGGAGTGCATTTTATTGGCATATTGCCTAATCTGGAATTATATATTGCTTAAAGTGGTAGAAGAATGTTAAAATATATTTTGTGAAATTGTAATATGCTATGCCTAATATATAATAGGAAGAAGCTTTATCGAGTGGATGAACTACGAAACTTACATAGTGTTGCTCGTTATTTGTTCTTCCAGGTATTAGAGATGTCGCAGATAGGCATCATGTTTGCTTAGTGAAGAGAAAGGCATGGTTACTGAAATGAAAGAAATACATAAATTACCACAGCAGGTTTGGAGCGTATTTAGTTCTAGAAACCGTTATATTTATATCGAATCCTTATTAGTCGTATACGATGAGTATCTGTATAACGACTATTTTCTGACGAAGGAAACCTGCATATCACTGATTGCAGAGCATTTTTCTGACCGTATTGTAGATATCTCGGCGGATGATGAAGAACCGGATTATGACAATATGGAACCGATGGCGACAAAAATATTAAATCGTCTTATTCGGTTTGCATGGCTGAAGAAAGTAGAAGATTACAGTTCTTTTAAGACGAATATCATCATTCCGGATTACGCTTCCGTATTTATTGATGTGTTTAAGAAAATATTAAATCCGGATGAAAATGATGCTGATTTATATATTCAAAATGTTTATACTAATATTTATTCTTTCTATCATGATACGAAGGCTGGAATGGAACTGTTGCGTGCTGCAAGAGTGAATACAGTCCGACTTAATCGGTCGCTTCAGGATATGCTTCATAATATGGATCAGTTCTTTGGGGCACTCCTTGAAAAGAATAATTACGAGGAACTTTTAGAAGAACATCTTGGTGTTTATGTAGAAACAATTGTGAATAAAAAGTATCGACTGCTTAAAACCAGCGATAATTTCTATATTTATAAAAATGATATTAAACAGCTCCTA
>JBASOB010000748.1:0-3795 GCA_049657865.1 Mobilitalea sp. | reverse complement strand
GTGTGAAGATTCTTAATTCACACAGAAGAACTGCGAAACTCGCACAGTGGTGCTCATTCCTTGTTCTTCCGGGTATTGAGAGGATATAAAGAATCATAAAGGAGGTATTTATGACAAAAAATGAATTTTTAGAATTTACTAAGTCAAAAATAGTAATTGTAGACGGAGCGACAGGAAGCAATCTTCAGCAACGAGGAATGCCGGCAGGAGTATCTCCGGAATTGTTTATGTTAGAAAATCCAGAGGTATTGATCGGTCTTCAAAGAGAGTTTCTAGAAGCAGGTTCTGATATTCTATTTGCACCGACTTTTACAGCCAATCGAATCAAGCTCACAGAATATGGGTTAGCTGATCGGATTGTAGAAATTAATCAGGGGTTAGTGGGATTGTCAAAGAAAGCAGTAGAAGAATATCGAAATAAAACGGGCAGTACCAGGAAGGTATTCATTGCTGCAGATATTACCATGACGGGTGAACAGTTAGCGCCTATGGGAACGTTGACATTTGAGGAATTAGTTGAAGTGTACAAAGAACAATTAAGTTATATTATACCGGAAGAAGTAGACCTAGTAGTCGTAGAAACGATGATGAGCCTGCAGGAATGCAGAGCTGCTTTGCTTGCAGTGAAAGAAACCTGTGATTTGCCGGTTATTATTTCCTTAACCTTTAATGAGAATAACAGAACCTTATATGGAACAGATCCAAAGACTGCAATTATTGTTCTTCAAAGTATGGGAGCCGATGCTGTCGGCGTGAACTGTTCGACTGGTCCGGATAAAATGCAGGAAATCGTGAAAGAAATGAAAAGGTATGCAAATGTACCGATTATGGCGAAACCCAATGCAGGAATTCCATATCTTGAGAAGGGACAGACCGTATTTCCTCTTGAAGCCCAAGAGTTTGCATCGGAAATGATGTCATTGGTAGAGGCAGGAGCAGATATCGTTGGTGGATGCTGTGGATCAACACCGGAACATATCAGGCTTTTGGTGGATAAAGTGAGCAAAACTTCACCGTCGCCTTTGAGTACTGCACATATCAGAGCAATCACTACGGAACAGAAGACGGTAGAGATCGTTTTAGATGGCCGTTTTATGATTGTAGGAGAACGTATTAATCCTACCGGTAAGAAGGCATTGCAGGCTGAACTTAGAGAGAATAACTACAATATGTTAGCACAGATTGCAGAAGAACAGGCTGAACTTGGTGCTGACATTCTCGATGTGAATGTCGGTATGAATGGTATTGATGAAAAGGAAGTCATGCTGAAAGCTGTACAGGAAGCACTACAGGCAACAGACTTACCCCTTTGCATTGATTCTAGTAACCTGAATGTTATGGAAGCTGCACTTAGGGTATATCCTGGAAGAGCTTTAATCAATTCCATATCACTCGAAAAAGAAAAGTTTGAAAAATTAATTCCGATTGCAAGGAAATATGGAGCAATGTTTATCCTTCTTCCACTTTCCGATAAGGGACTTCCGAAAGATATTGAAGAGAAAAAGCAGATTATTCATACAGTATTACAGAGGGCTTATGAGTGTGGATTAACAAACGAAGATGTCATTGTAGATGGATTAGTGAATACGGTAGGTGCCAATAAAAATGCAGCTCTCGATGCTCTCGAAACAATTCGCTATTGCAGGGAAGAACTTGGAATTGCAACTATTGTGGGATTATCCAATATTTCGTTTGGATTACCGGAAAGACAGTATGTTAATAGCACATTCTTATCCTTTGCAATCCAGGCAGGACTTACGATGGCCATCGCGAATCCCTCACAGGATTTATTGGTGAATACAGCCCTTGCAGCTAATCTTATGAGAGGTCTTGAGGATGCTTCCGAACGATATATCGAACGGGTAACACAAAGACCAACGATGATTACAGCCGGAACTCAGGTTACGAATAATAAAGATAGTCGGGAAATAAGTCATAAAGAGGCTGCATTAACAGACGCAGCTGGAAATCGGTTATCAGAAGATAAGCAGGCGTTATTTACAGCAGTCGTAAAAGGGAATCGAAAGAATATTATTGACTTGGTGGAGAAAGAACTTGCGAATGGTACTCAGCCGGATATCCTGATTGAAGAAACCTTAATACCGGCAATCAATGAAGTTGGCAGATTATATGACCGACAGATCTATTTCCTTCCTCAGCTGATCGGTGGGGCAGAGGCGATGAAGATCGCGATTGATTATCTAGAGCCGATGCTGATTAAAAGCGAAGGCAGCAGTAAAGGAACAGTTGTGATTGCAACGGTATCCGGTGATATTCATGATATCGGTAAAAACCTGGTTACTTTAATGCTTAAGAATTATGGGTTTAAAGTGATCGATCTTGGTAAGGATGTACCTTCTGCTAAGATTATTCAGACAGCAATAGAAGAAGATGCTGATATTATCGCATTATCTGCCCTCATGACTACGACTATGATTGAGATGAAACGTGTAGTTGAGATAGTGAAGGAGCAGAAGATGAAAACAAAGGTTATTATCGGCGGGGCGGTTATTACAGAAAGCTATGCCCTTGAAATCGGTGCAGATGGATATTCAGAGGATGCACAAGCGGCAGTAGCATTAGTGAAAAAACTCATGGAACAATAAAATACAAAAAAAACTGCAAAACGATATATATTTATCTTAAGTCAACAACTATTTATCGATAAACGATAAATAGTTGTTGACTTTCTTTTTGTACGGTGCTATATTGTTTCTAGTAAGTAAATTTCATCTACAGAAATAAATATTGGAATTACAGGAGGGTAAGATCACCTATGAGTAAAAATCCGTTGGTACGATTTACAAAGTTATTGTTAGATTTTATGTTTTATACCGGAGTTATCATTTGCATTACAGTACCTGTTATTTTTAAGCAGGCAGGTAAATATTACAGTGTGTTTGACAATTATTATCTTCCGTTCTGCGTCATATTTATGATATCAGGCTTTTTTGCATTAATTATTTTATGGGAATTAAGGAACATGTTCAAAACTATAATAAGTGAGAATCCTTTTGTAAAAGAGAATGTTACTTCCCTTAAAAAGATGGGGCTTTGTGCCTTTATTATCACGATTATGATGGCAGTTCGATTATTCATCGCTGTTACACCGGCGGCGATGGTGCTGGTAGCTGTGTTTTTAGTAGCAGGTTTATTTTCCCTCGTATTATCGCTAGTCTTTGACCAAGCAGTTACCTTTAAACAAGAAAATGATTTAACCATATAAGGAGGTGCCATGAATGATCTTAGTTAATCTTGATGTCGTAATGGCACAAAGAAAAATAGGCTTGACGGAGCTAGCTGAGCAGGTGGATATCACAATGGCAAATCTGTCCATACTGAAAAATAATAAGGCAAAAGCAATTCGTTTCAATACGCTAGAAGCAATCTGCAAAGCACTCAAATGCCAACCGGGGGATATCCTGGAGTATATCGATGATGAAAATTAAATGCAACAGGTAAGATAGAAACAACAAATAGATAGGAAGAAAACCAAATAGATAGGAAGAAAAGCAAATATATAAGAAGAAAACCAAATATTCAGCATCTTTCAATAAGATAGATTATAACCAAGAAAAGTAAAGAAAAACTATGACGATATAATAATAGGAGGGTAATAGTAATGGAAAAATTAAATATAGTTCTTCCTGATCCTAAGGAGGAAAATGAGAAAAATCAGCAGCCTGATTCTCTCATTAATCAAAGTGCAGTCGTGACTCTGTTTGAAAAAAGGGAGGAGGCTCCCCTGCTTAAGAGAGTACGGTCAAATTTTAGAATATTCGGAGGGATTAGTCT
>JBASOB010000747.1:0-3743 GCA_049657865.1 Mobilitalea sp. | reverse complement strand
ATTAAATACTTAGGATATATTGACTTATCACAAAATCATCATATATAATGTACCTAGTAAAAACAGAAAAAAAGATTACCAGCATTGACCAATACAAAGAAATGTGACCTTATGGAGAATTTGTAGGGTATCCAAGTAAGTACAGGAAGCAAATAGATAACCTCATGGTATCTAAGACAGAACAGATAACAACATATTGAACTTTAATTGTATCCGGGAAAGGAATGTGACATAAAATGTATGAACGCTCAGATAATGGACGTAAATTAGATTTCTTGAAAGAACTTATATGGAACATGCTGTTGTTTGTAGCGTCCTTTGTGTACTGGGTTACACTGCTGCTTGCAATTACCTTTATTTTTAATTCAATTATATACTTAAGCTTTCGAGGGATACTGATTATTTCATTCTTCCTATCAACTAGTATGTTGATTTATCGAATTATGAAAGTGATTTATAAACTAAATAAGGTGAAGTGATAATAAAACTAAATAAGTGATAAATATTATAACTTGTAAGGCAGGAGGATTCTTTATGCAACCCAAGTATCTCTTTTTCGATTGTATGGAAACTATAGTTGATTTATATGACCTTCCGAGCAGATCTGATTATGCGGCATGGGCATATTATAATTCGGGTGTAGAAGATTTATGGTCAGGTTTTGAGGAATTTTTATCACATTATATTAAAGCAAGAGATAATCTGTTTCGAATCTATGAGTCAAATAAAGAATATGATTTCTATGAACGCCTTAAACTGGCGGTTGATTATAATGATAGAATTAAAGAAAAAAACAAAAGAGCTATTACCCAGAAATTATATCAGCACTATTGGGTGACTTACCGCAGCAAATGTTTTATGGAACCTGAGAAAAAGGAAGCGTTAGAAGAACTTTCCAAAAATTATAGTCTGGCACTGGTATCCAACTTTAAAGTGAAAGGCGGAATTGAAGAGCTGATTACGAGAGCTGGAGTGAACAAGCTTTTTGACTTCTTAACGATATCGATAGATTATGGCTGGCTGAAACCATATAAGGGTATCTACCTAGAAGCAATCCGACAGGCTGACTGCAAGCCGGAGGATATCATATTTATCGGTGATGATTATGAAAATGATTATATAACACCAAAATCCTTAGGAATGAAAGCAATTCTATATGATCCTAAGAATCACTATTCGGAAGAGGACTCGATCACGCATTTTAGTATGTTAAAGGATAAAATAATAAAAATAGCAAAATAAAAGCTTTAGACAATACCAGAAAAAACACCAAAGATAATATCAAAGACTATACTAGCCAAATTAATAATAAATATAAAACCGGTATCATATAGGTAAGCATGATTGTTTCCACATGCACAACTATATGATACCGGTCTTTATATTTATTGGTGAAGCGTTCTATCTAATTAATGCTAGAAAAACAAAAGATCAATTACCATTCCTACTTATCCATAATAAAAATGAATATATATCTTAAAGCAAATGATGAATGAATTTAAGATAAATGATTACTTATTCTGGTACGATAACATCTCTAGGAATATCCCGGAAGAAGGTTTTTACTCGAATCGCCTGATTGTGATCCCCGAAATCTTCACCAAAGAGTGTTAATCCACCACAGTTAGCAGTATCTTTCGGAACTTCTAAGCGGAAGGAGATGGTGCTGGAATAATCGATTTCAAGATCTTCGATTGTCATCCTGGAAATCTGACTGCTGCCATCGATGAAAGTACCATCAGAATTAATAATTAAAGTCTTAAGTAAACCATATTGATTAAGACGTTCCGGCCACCAGAGAGGATTAAGAAATCCTTTTCTTGCACCGTAGTCACCTGGACTTACCCAAAGACCTAACGGCTTACTATTGATGGAAAAGTAAATGTCCGATGGATAATCCTCATTATATTCCGGACATTCGGAACATATTTCAAAGGATATCTGTAATTCACTGATTGCCTGACCTGCTTTGAGATGATTTGGGATGTTATATTCAATGAATCCACTTCCAAACCATAAGATTCCTGCTTCAAAACGTTCCGGAAACATAAAGTATCTTCGGTCATCTAGTTCACCGATAATTCTGTTGACAGTAGCAAGTCCACAGGTTGGATTGATTTGAAAGTCATTGAAATAACCGATTCGTATATCATCTTGATAGAAATTTCTTGTTTCTTTAATTGGAGCAAAATCAACCATTAACCTGTCGTGCTTCGGACGGACAATTTTCATTGTCCCTCGCTTTCCCGCAGTTGTTCTGATCTTAACCAAGCCTGCTTTTTCCAGTTTGCTAACGTGCATTGAGATAGCACTATTGGTAAGCTGCAGCGCTTCTGCCAAATCATTCATGCTGAGCTGATCATTTTCGTAGATCAATTCCATAATCTTAAGACGCATGGGTGCACTTAAAGCCCTTAAAACCTCTTCAGCATCCTTTATGGATTTAAAATATAGCATAAGACATCCCCTTATTTCGTATTTAGTATATGATGGAATTATTATACTTATTATCTTTATTAAAGTCAATAATTTATTAGTTGAACAAATGGTGTAATATTTCATTAAAATATGCACAAAAATACTTGACGTTTTGTATAAATCGTAGTATTTTAGTAGTAAGGTTAATTGAAACATTGATAGGTTCACTATTAAGTTAAACAAATGAAAGGTTAAGGACGGGGACAATATGGTTAAATTATATGTAAATCCACATAATAAGCTAGGAAAGATCAACAAAGAAATATATGGACATTTTTCAGAACATTTAGGTAGATGCATCTATGAGGGCTTATATGTTGGAGAAGATTCGGAGATTCCGAATACAAATGGAATGAGAAATGATGTAGTAGAAGCGCTAAAAGAGATGCAGATACCGGTTCTTCGCTGGCCAGGAGGCTGTTTTGCCGATGAATATCATTGGAAAGATGGAATTGGTCCGAAGGAATCACGTAAGAAGATGATTAATACGCATTGGGGCGGTGTTGTAGAAGATAATAGTTTCGGAACACATGAATTTATGGAACTCTGTCGCCAGCTTGGATGTAAATCTTATATCAATGGTAATATGGGAAGCGGAACTGTTCAGGAGATGTCAGAATGGGTAGAATATCTTACCTGTGACGGAGTATCACCTATGTCAGATCTAAGGGCAAAGAACGGACACGCAGAGCCCTGGAAAGTTGATTATTTTGGAGTAGGTAACGAAAACTGGGGATGCGGTGGTAATATGACGCCTGAATTTTATGGTAATGAGTTTCGCAGATATCAAACATATTTAAGAAACTATCATCAGGATCACCCAATGCAAAAGATTGCCTGCGGAGCTAATGTAGATGATTATGATTGGACAAAGGGTGTTCTTGAAACAACGCATAGACATGCACCAGATTGGCTTCATGGATTTATGGACGGTCTGTCCCTGCATTATTACACACATCCAGAAGGCTGGGAGAATAAGGGCAGTGCAACTGATTTTGACGAGAAGATATGGTATAAAACTTTAAGCAAGACCTTCTATATGGAGACTTTGATCAACCGTCACGCAGCAATCATGGACCAATATGATCCAAATAAAAAAATTGGAATGATTGTAGATGAGTGGGGAACCTGGTTTACCTGTGAACCGGGAACGAATCCTGGATTTTTGTATCAACAGAATACCATGAGGGATGCTTTAGTTGCAGGTATCAATCTGAACATCTTCAATAAACACTGCGACCGAGTTAAAATGGCAAATCTTGCAC
>JBASOB010000746.1:0-3464 GCA_049657865.1 Mobilitalea sp. | reverse complement strand
GCCACCGTTCGAAGTAATGACAGGCATGTTATCATTGATATCCGATATCGTAATTGTAAGAGTCTGCGTATCCGTCAAAGTCCCGTCTGATACCTGTACAACTACTGTATAAGTGGATTTCACTTCTCGGTCAGGTGCAGTTTTAAAGACTAATTCTCCAGACGTAGCATCCATCTGAAATGCTGCTGCATCTGCTCCTACTGAGATAGTGTAACTCAAGGCGCCTACTGTATCGGAATCAGTTGCAGTGACTGTGGTTACTGCTGTTGTATTTTCTTCCACACTGATATTTGCAGTAGTTCCTCCGCCATTCGAAGTAATTACCGGTGCAATTCCAGCCGCACCTGGATTCGAGATTGTAAAAGATTTCATTCCGACAATATTGACATTTGCCGAGATATCCTCTCCGGTAATCGTTACGGTATAGGAAATCAAATTATCCATATTACTTAGGTTGATGCCCTTGATTATTTCTGTCGTCTTACCTGTAACACTCGCTGTTACAGTACCACCTACAGCTGTATTACCAGTAACAACAACCGTATAGTTATGTGTATTCGTAGCCGATTCGAAGATATAGAAGTCTATGTTATCTAGGTTAAACATACCACCTGCAAATTGCTCCGCTGGTGTAAATGTAATGGTGACTGGTCCTTGTACTAGTCCTGCTGGCTCATTATCAATCCATAGGGAAGCTGCATCTCCTGAAAATTTATAACCAGAACTTATCGTAGCAGTGAAGCCATTATTCAGATTAATTCCCCAATCAGGATAATTCAGATATTGAATCAGCGCAGGAGCTTCTACTCCAACCTCTGGCTGACCACTCACAGATATCTGTGCAGATACCAAATTACCTAATCCACCGTCTCCATCGCTAGATATAATATTAATCGTTCGGTAGCTGCTTGGCTCATCCGAAGTATTCTGATACGCAATCGCTTGCAACAGTTCGGTAGCATACCCAGGGGTTGCTGTTGAATTTAGTGTTATTACCAGATTTGTACCATTTGTGCCTCCGCTAAAAGTACCTATCTCACCAACACCGATATAGTTAATTTTATTCGTGTCAACTGATATATTTCCTACGCTGTTAATCATCAGCTGATCCTCAACAAGGCCTGCTGCTTGATAAGATACGGTAATCTGGCCACCCTCAAGATTAGCGGAATCAGAATCCGTCAGTTGAATATCTGAGTCAAGCTGCTGTGGAGCAGCATTTACGGTATTTTCCTGAAAAATTGTATCGGTAAATCCCGAGATACTCGGAGCTACATTTCCAACGTATGCTTTTGGATTTGTAATCGTAAATGATTTCAATGATAATAGCGAAACATCGGGGGTTCCGCCCGTAAGATTAACTACTTGAATATCAAATGATTCCAATTCCGTCATGGTACTAAGTTCCGCTGCACTAAAGGTTGTATTATTTGCAATTGTTTTGCTTATAGAGACAGTTCCACCATTCCCTTTATGACCAATGATTGTTACTGTATAAGTATTGACTGCATTAAACACATCAAATGCAATTTCTGACAAATCAAATACTCCTCCGTTAAACTGCTCATCTGAACTTATCGTCATTGATTCCGGTCCTGCTGACCCAATATTGATCCAGATATAGGAGGTATCACTACCTAGCTCTCTGCCCCCATTTGCAGCAATCGTAAAGCCGTTGTTTAAATCAGCAATCCAAGACTTATTCGTATTCTGAATCAGCGCTGGACTTTCAGCTCCACCTTCTGCCTGTCCGGTAACGGAAATAATACTCGTTACAGCACCACTTGTTCCGCCGTCACCATCGCTTACATTGATTGATATTGTTCGGTAGCTGGCTGGTTCATCTGAACTATTCCCATAAGTTAATGCTTTCAGTAGTTCCATAACAATAGCTGGTGTTGCTTTATCATTTAGAGCAATGACTAGATTCGTTCCATCATTTCCTCCACTTAAGGAACCTATTGTACCCAATGTGGAATAATTAATATTGGCACCCGATACCGAAATATCTCCAATGTTACCAATTGAAAGTTGGTCCTGCGAAAGGGGTGTACCTGTATAAGATACGGTTACCTGTCCTCCATTAAAATCAAGTGATTCAGAATCACTCACCGTAATGGCTTGAACCAAGGCTTGTGGCGTAGCATTGACAAGGTTTTCCTGAAAGGAGGAAGGCGCCGGGGTAAAACCGCTTAATACTGGAGCACTATTACCTATAACAGGATTTGCGATGGTAAATTGAAAAAATTCTAAATTATAAGCTGGAATTGTGACACCAGTACCAAATTCCACAATCTCAATTTTAAACTTTTTAATACCTGTCATTTTGGTAATATCAGTTCCTGAGAATACCTTGAATGCACCGTCATCTGCCACCCAGGATATAGTTGAAAACATTTCAGAATTATCGACTTTAGTGGCCGTAATTTTGAATGTTAAATCATTAGCCGCATACGTATATTTACCGAGCTTCAGGGAGGTTAGATCAAAGGATACAAGTCCCTCACTTTCCGCGGCTGAGAATTCCATCCACTGACCCGTTTCTGAATTTGAGTTAAAATAAAGTATTTTTTCTCCAGATGCTGCATCAGCAGGTAAAATCTCAGCGGATGCTTGTGCCGAAAAACCATTCGTAACATCTGCCATCCAATTTTGATCTAGTACCTGGGTAGCATTAATGCTGGCTGCCGAAGCTACCTTGGGGGTTGCGATTGAAACTGATGTTACAATTAAAACAAATGCCGTTACAATAGAAATAATTCTTTTTAAATTTGTTTTCATAATTCTCCTCCAGTTCTGTACATAGGTGTTTGCCTTCCTTCTAAGAACGCAAATCCTAGCATTAATGTATTTTTCTACTCTTTCTTTTAGCTTAAACATTGGTCAATAATTTCTGTGCTTTGTAATAAAATTTATGCTCCATTTCTTTAGAAATGTCATGGATTACATCAATTAAAATTTTAACAGAACAATTTTCAACTTTCTATTACCCGATGGGTAGTAAAATTCAATATTTCCGATGGATTTTCTAGTAATATAGTCCTATTTTTCTTTATCATTATTATTTTATTTATATTAAGAAGCCCTTCGTTGAATTACAGTAATGAATTTGAGAATAATCGTTATTTACATATGGTGATAGTGGTTACGAAATAATCGATAACAGCTGGTATCGTTCCGTATCGAATAGTGGATGACAGTAAAATGCCAGTGGTCAAGTTAATTGCGAATCAGCCATAAAGAGTAAAGATATACTACTCAATGGCATGATCATATACTAAAAAGAAAAAGAGTAATGAAAAACCAATCTAAAATCGGTTTTTCATCACTCCCATTTTTTATTTTTCATTATAACTCGGAACGCAGAATGTTTTTGATTAATATCCCCTTATCTCATATGCCGTATATTCATGGTCAAAGTGATAGCCGAGTTTTTCCGCTAGGGCTACGGACCACTTATTCTG
>JBASOB010000745.1:0-5428 GCA_049657865.1 Mobilitalea sp. | reverse complement strand
GAGAATACTCCGAAAATTGAAGAGAAAAAATATATTGCCATTGAGTAAATAAAAAATAAAAACAGCGGGGAGCCCAATTAATTAAGCTTCCCGCTGTTTTTATTTTTTATTATATGATTGCTTATTTCGTTTCGCAATGATAACAGTAACAGGACCGAGATTCCTTACTTTAATAAAACAAGATATTCGTTTAATTTATCGACCATATTGTCTACATCAATTCCGTGTACAAAACATGCTTCTTCTAATGTTTCGAACTGTGAAGAGTGACACCCAAGACAATGCATACCTGATGCCATTAATATTGGAGTAAGCCCGCTCTCAATCATTAATATTTCAGAAATTACCATATTTTTATCTACTACTTTCATTTTAAAAACCATACCTTTCTCTCTACTTGCAAACTTTGGGCTGCAGGCACAAATTTGCGTGTGAAGATGTTTTCTCTTCACACTTACCTCCTTAATCATTCACAAATAAACTGAATTTGTAATAAATTATTATTGTTATTATTTGATTTTCACAGAAGAAGTCGTTATCTGCAAAATTATCTGGATGAATTCTTCGATCAATTCAATCGCAGTAACTTGTAAACGCTTATTTTAGTATACTGTTAAAAACAATAGGATAGAATCTTATTAGCGTATACTTGATTGTTTGTATATAAACATTTCTACTATTATAATCATAGTATTAAGTATAAAACCATATTAAATTAAATACAACGAAAATATTAATTAGAATACATAAGAATAATCAAATTACTTTACGGAAGCATAACTTGATACTTATAATATATCATATTGTTTCTGTATAAAGTGTAGCTGTGGATACATGTTGCAGTGCGATATGCTACTTACGTACGAAGTTATTTCAATAAAAAGTAAGAGATAAAAAACAGGAAGAAAGTGATTGTCATAGAATTAAAATAGATGGCCTTTGATAAGATTCAAGAAGGAGGTTTTTTATAGACAAAAGCGAGGAAGCTCTGATATAATATATCATATTTCGAACATTTCATGGCTAAAACAAAAAAAGTGATAGACAATACGGAACTTTGACGATATTATGGAAAAGGTGACTTTTAAAGAAGCATAGATAAGAGGGCAGAAGAAATATGTAGATAAATTATAACAAATAAAATTAGATGCAACTTTAAGGCTCAGATTTTTATACTGAGGTAGATTAGTGCGACGAAGAAATACAATTTCGTCCACTTGAAATATAAATTTGGAGGTTATATTTTGACTGATTATTCAAAAGAAATAAATAAGAGAAGAACATTTGCAATTATTTCCCATCCTGATGCTGGTAAAACAACATTGACGGAGAAACTTTTGCTATATGGAGGAGCCATTAATCTTGCAGGTTCCGTAAAGGGTAATAAAAATTCAAAACATGCGGTATCAGACTGGATGGAAATTGAGAAACAGCGTGGTATTTCCGTTACTTCCTCTGTAATGCAGTTTAATTATGGCGATTACTGCATTAATATTCTGGACACACCGGGACATCAGGATTTCTCGGAGGATACTTATCGTACGCTTATGGCAGCGGATTCCGTAGTCATGGTAATCGACGTATCTAAGGGCGTTGAGGAACAGACTAAGAAATTATTTAAAGTATGTGTAATGAGAGAGATTCCAATCTTTACTTTTATTAATAAGTTGGACCGTGAAACGATGGGTACGTTTGAACTGCTCGATGAGATTGAAAGCGTACTCGGAATTCGTACCTGCCCGATGAATTGGCCGATTGGTTCCGGTAAGAATTTCAAAGGTATTTATGACAGAGAAACAAAGCATATTATGCGCTTCTATGCAGCACATAATGGGCAGAAGGCGGTAGAAACCGTAGAAGTTGAACTTGGAGATCCAAGCCTTGATGATTTGATCGGCAAACAGAATCATAAAATATTGGCTGAGGAAATTGAATTAATTGATGGCGCTACTAGTGAACTTGATATTGAGCAGGTACTAAACGGAAAGCTGACACCGGTTTTCTTTGGTTCGGCATTAACTAACTTTGGTGTTCAAAACTTTTTAGATCGTTTTCTTGCTATGACAAGATCTCCTCAGGGAAGAGTTTCTTCTGAGGGTATGATTGAACCGATGAAGAGTGACTTTTCTGCTTTTGTATTTAAAATTCAGGCAAATATGAATAAAAACCATAGGGACCGTATTGCATTCATGAGAATCTGCTCCGGTAAGTTTGAAGCTGGAATGGAAGTGAATCATGTTCAGGGCGGTAAGAAAATTCGTCTTTCCCAACCTCAGCAGTTAATGGCAGAAGAACGTAAGATTATAGAAGAAGCATATGCAGGAGATATCATCGGAGTATTTGATCCGGGTATTTTCTCCATTGGTGATACACTATGTACACCGGACAAGAAGTTTACTTATGAAGGTATTCCAACCTTTGCACCGGAACATTTTGCTAAGATACGCCAGGTCGATACGATGAAGAGAAAACAGTTCATCAAAGGAATTACGCAGATTGCACAAGAAGGTGCGATTCAGATCTTCCAGGAGTATAACACTGGTATGGAGGAAATTATTGTAGGTGTTGTTGGTGTACTTCAACTTGATGTATTAAAATTCCGTCTAGATTTCGAATACGGGGTAGAGATTCGTATGGAGCCGATGCCTTATGAATATATTCGTTGGATTCAGAATAAGAATATCGATGTGAGAAGCCTCGGAATATCTTCTGATACGAAGAAGGTTAAGGATTTAAAAGGCAATCCATTACTATTATTTGTTAACAACTGGAGTATTCAGACTGCACTGGAACGTAATAAAGGATTAGTGTTGACGGAATTCAGCAAAGAATAAGAAATGTCAGTAAGCAGAATGAAAGACTGAACTATAAATACAGTTGACGATTGAAAAGAAGAACGAGCAGAAAATAGGTAAGAGGTAGTCGATTTCGATTACTTTGCCGATTTTCTGCTTTTTTAATCCACTAAATAAAAGCTTGTACAGTAGTTTTCTTTCGTGTTATTAGTTAGTGATCTAATATATTTATGATATCGTAAATTGTACAATTTAATAGAATACGAATTCGATTGGACTGTATTGTAACGATATATCCAATAGATTTCCAAAAGAGAACACAGATACGTCGTTTTGCTGCAAAAAAATAAAAAAATGCTAACAGTCAGCATATTAAGAATAGCCAAGAGGGATAGAATAGTCTACTGAATTAATATAAAATATAAGTAGGATAATGTTGTTTATTACCTTTTAAATATTTGTATGATAGGAATATAAGTCTTTGTTTTGTGCCACACAACTATTGTTTGATATGGGAGGATAAACAGCATGAGCAATTTAAAAGTAAAAGTTAAGATGATGTTATTAATCGGTATGGTTTTGATTATTATGGTGATAAGCGCAATCGTAACCATAGTAAGTTTACAAGGAATCAGTACAAAGGCACAGGAAAAATTAGAAACTAAGATACGGATGGATTATGATGCAGCAATCAAAGACCAGGTGCAAGCAGTAATCTCTATGATTGATAAGATATATGCACAATATGAAGAAGGAAAATACACATTTGAAGAAGCTCAAGTGGTTGCAGCTGATTTGGTTCGGGATATGAAATATGGTGAAAATGGATATTTCTGGATAGATACCTATGATGGAACCAATGTTGTCCTGCTTGGCAATGAAACAGAAGGAACCAACCGTTACGATTTGAAAGACGCAAACGGATATTTGATGATACAGGATATTATTAAAAACGGGCAGATGGAGGATGGTGGATTCACGGATTATATGTTCCCTAAAAAAGGAGAAACAGAGCCTTCTCCGAAACGAGGCTATAGTAAGTCCTTTGAACCATTTGAATGGGTAGTAGGTTCTGGTAACTATACAGATTACATTGATGATGATGTAATAGCGACAGAAGAAGAATTTACAAAATACGTAATATCAAAAATCGTTTTATTTGTAGCTGTGATTGCCCTATTCTTCGTAGCTATCACTTTGCTTGGAATCTTGATTTCAAGTGATATTGTAACTCCGCTGAAAAAAATTGTTGCTAATCTTGAGCTGATAGCCAAAGGCAATCTGTCGGTAGCATTACCAACAAAAATGCTCAAACGTAAGGATGATTTTGGAATACTGAGTAATTCGATGGAAGACATGCGATTGGAAATGAATAGTCTGATCGGAACAGTTAAAAATGAAGCAGATAATATTAATGAGGTGGTAGTCGGAATCAATTCCAACGTAAATCAGCTAAATAGTGATATTGAGGAAGTATCTGCAACCACTGAGCAGCTTTCAGCTGGAATGGAGGAAACGGCAGCCTCATCGGATACAATTAATTCCATGTCCCATGAGATAGAAGCTGCTGCTAAGAATATTGCAGTAAGAGCTCAGGAAGGTGCAGAACAAGCAATCCAAATACATGGCAGAGCTGAAAAAACAAAGAAAGATACCAAAGAAAATAAGGAATCAACAACTGAAAAACATACACAATTATCTAAGAGCTTGATAAAAGCGCTTGAGGATGCAAAGGTAGCAAACGAAATTGAAGTACTTGCACAATCGATTATGGATATCACAGCGCAGACTAACTTATTAGCACTGAATGCTTCTATTGAAGCTGCCCGTGCAGGAGATGCAGGAAGAGGCTTTGCAGTAGTTGCTTCCGAAATTCGTAATTTGGCAGAACAATCAAAGAATACGGTAGAGAATATTCAGGCAATCACTCATAGCGTATTAAAAGCAGTGAAAAATCTAACATCAGACTCCACTAAACTTTTGGACTTTGTTTCGAATGATATGGAGACTAGTTACCATATGCTGGATAATCTAGCCGATTCCTATAATGATGATGCCTCCTATGTTAGTAACATGGTAACTGATTTCAGCGCAACCTCAGAAGAACTACTCGCCTCGATAGAAGGAGTTTTAGAAGCAATTAAAGAAGTTGGGTTGGCAGCAAATGAAGGAGCAGAAGGAACTTCTATTATTGCCGGTAAGACGGTTGCGGTTGTATCAAAGTCAAATGATGTAATTGCAATTGCCAAAGTCGCAGAAGAAGTAGCCCATAAGCTGAAGGCGGATATCAGTAAATTTGTTATTTAGTAAACATGTATTTGCTTTCTGAAATAAATGACAAAGTATAATTAAAAGTACGTATGGCAGGTTGAATCAATTACAAGCAATAAGTTGCATGATTTATATAGGGTCTTAGCTATATATTTCAATAAATTATATTATAATTTAGGAAACCAGAAAACAGGAATCGTTTTTTGGTTTCCTTTTTGATTGCTATCATGTAACAGAATACTACTGTTACATGATGTGATGAACGGAATTTGTCAAGTTAGTTGTCACATTCCCTATATTTTTATTTGTTATTTATGATGCTTGTTCTTGATTTTCTTCTTTACCCACATTCTGTTCTACCC
>JBASOB010000744.1:0-1857 GCA_049657865.1 Mobilitalea sp. | reverse complement strand
CAATCAATTTTTAAACTGCGAATTCCACATTCCATGGTGCTGTATCTCTTGTATCTTCATCATATGTAGCACTAAACTCCAATGACGGAACGACTTCTGATTTATCCTCTAACGTCCATTCAAGATTAGACATATTCAAAGCATTTTCAACCTTAATCGTGACTGCTTTTCCATCTTTAGTTTTACCTACCCACGTTACATCATTATAATCACCTTCAACGATTGTTAATGTAGAGGTCATTTTGTTTGTTATCACATTCATTCCGGGGTAATACTTCGTCATATCTGCTGCTGTAAATAGTTCTAATGCATTGACTGTTAGCTTTGCATTTTCAGTATCAATAACAGTTCTGCCCTTTACAATTCCTCTATCTCCATCAGCTTCAATATTCCTGTATTCACGCTCTACTACAAAGGCTGAACCGCCCCTTGTCAAGCCAATCGGAGTAATTCCAACCGTCACAACTCCCATACCCAATAAAATTTTATCTGCTACTGCTGCCATTTATTTACGTTCCTTTCTATTTAAAATAAGCCCTTACCGCATACCTTAAATTAATAAGATGTGCTGATACAAGCTCTTCAGGTGTCACATATTGTCTACTTTCTCTTTCAAAATGTAAGTTTAAAGTATCGGTATTCATAACCGAATGATTTAAATCGTTATCAATTAAATCTGCTAAATCTTCCATATTTCGTACACTCGTATTTACATTTTCATAAACATCAATATTTACATATAAGTCTTCGCTAGGCATTGAATTAACAGCACTTTCAACCATGAATACTACATATGGAAATACAGGAGACTGAGGTGCTTTATTACGATAGACTCTTGGATGTTTTATGCTTAAATATGTCAATACTTCATCTGCTACAGCGTTAATATTCATCTCATCAATCCTTCTTTCCAATTTCATCTATTGCTGTTTTAATCATATCTGCTATCAGCTGAGCATTCTTTACGACTACCGGCTTAATAGGATCACTGTGTTTAAAGACAAACGGCGCATAAAACAGTTTGAATCCAATCTGTAAATCCTTTTCTGTTTTCCTTGCCCAGTAACCCAGACTTTTCTTTAATCTTCCTGATTGTTTTGGTACATTAGGTCTAACTTCTTTCACGATGTTTTGCCCAATGACATTCAATACCTTCTCAGGAACTTCTTCAAGTTTAGCTGTAATTTTATCGAGGTTGCTTTCAAACGTAAACGCTTCTTTTTTTGCCATTTATACCACCGTCCCTACGAATGATGATACCGTCAGTTCAGTAATTTCGCCCTTATCAAATACACGAATAATAGAGTATATTTTACCAGCCTCACCAGCCGGATATCTGACCTTTTCATCATTATCAAATTCAAAGCTGTGTACCTCAAATACTAATTCTGGTTTAAGTCCTACCGTTGCTGCTTGATAAAATTCTGATTGCCTTACCGATTTCTTATTTGCAAAAACATCTCTATACACCATCTCCGATACTGGCTCTCCGTGAACAATTGTCTCAGTCAGATTACCTAACTCAATACTGTCTTTCCACATTAAGTCACCGCCTCAGCTGATGTATACTCTGCTGATAAACAGAGATGTGTTTTCAGACTGTCATATGCTAATTGGTATTTTTCGCTATCCGAATTATCAAGTCCAAAATTTGCTTTTGAATATAAAATTATGGCTCTCTTGATTAAATAATCTATGCCGTCTAATACATCCACTTCTGTTTTAGATTTCAAAATCCCAGATAGAATCAGATCAGCCTTAGCAGAATCAATTATATCCTGAACCTCTGTGTCTAATGAATTCGTTTTTATTCTTAAAGATTGTTTTATATCATCTATTAGCATTCAGCCACCTCAT
>JBASOB010000743.1:0-3915 GCA_049657865.1 Mobilitalea sp. | reverse complement strand
GTTTTATGGAGCCGGAAGTTGTGGAAGCGAAGAAAGCTATCCTTCCGATCTGGCTGTTCATCATTATACTAATCGCTATTTTCGCAATCTTTGTTCCGGTAACAAGAAAAATAATTATTAATGCTTATAAAGCAAAGCTGCGCAAGAAAGAAGAAGAAAAATATTAATACAAGCAGGCTTTACATAGAGAATGGAGGACTATATGATTAATTTAAATAGTGTTACAACGACAGAGGTAACAGTAGATTCAGGGGAAGTATATACAGAAGACGGAACATACACAGAAGATGGCACATTAACAGAAGGTACCGGTATGGCAGTGGTGAAAGATCCATTATTATCCTCATGGCCTTTTGTAATCGGTATCTCAACAGCGGTTCTTGTTGTAAGTATTGCACTTGGCGCTTTCTTAGCAAAGAGAAAAATCAAAAAAGGAATTGAGCTTTATGAAGATTAGCGACTTGGTTAAAATGGGGCTAAGAAATCTTACTCGCAGAAAAGCAAGAACGATATTAACTGTCCTGGGCGTTGTCATTGGAACACTTTCCATTATAATAATGAGATCCATTGGTTATGGTATGGAGAACAACTTTGAATCTCAAGTAATGGAGCAGGGTGGATTAACCACGATTTATGTGAATACAATGGCAGATGTGTATGATGACAGTGGATCTTGGCTGAGTAGTAAGGAACAGGTTTTAGATGATAAATTAGTTAGTCAGATAGCAGAAATAGACCATGTTAAGGCAGTGTCGCCATTGATACAAAAAAGTGTTACGCTTTATTCCGGTAAATACATGGGTTGGGCACAGATTACGGCGATGGATTATTCGACATTTAAAGACTTTGAATTTCCTGCTTTAAGTTATGGTGAATATCCAAATGATGATGACAATTCACAAATAGTGTTCGGATTCAGCACCCCTTATGAATTCTATGATCCTAAATCCAGAAGTTATACACCGATTATTATTGATCTGCAGAAAGATAGGATCGAACTTCGTTTTGAGGAATATCAGGTCAAGGATGAAAAGAAGGTATTCAGTCTACCGCTTAAAAACATCGCAAAAATGGAAGAAACAAAAGGACAGTATGATTACAATACTTATATGGATATCGACTATTTCAAGCAAATTTATCTAAAATATTGTAATACGCTGAGTCTGGAAGACCGTAAGAAAGCAGTAAAATCAATTAATGAATATCAGTCCATTATGCTGAATGTAGACAATATTGATAATGTATTAGAGGTTCAGGATGGAATTGAAAAACTTGGATTTCAATCCTATAGCCAGATGCAGTACCTGGAACCCTTACAGAATGCATCCAAGACTTTACAGATGGTACTTGGAGCATTAGGATTTGTAGCAATGCTCGTATCCGCAATTAGTATTGCGAATACGATGGTAATGTCCATTTATGAACGAACCAAAGAGATTGGAATCATGAAGGTTTTAGGATGCGTTGTTACGGATATCCGTAAATTATTCTTGTTTGAAGCAGCAATGATTGGATTGTTTGGAGGACTGGTTGGTATTTTGCTCGGATATATTGCTTCCTGGCTAATTAATAAATTTGGGGCTCCGGTATTTGGTTCGCTGATGTCCACTAGTTATATGTATGATATGACGAATACATCATTTTCTATCATACCGTTATACTTACCATTAGTTGCTTTGGGAATATCGATTTCCGTAGGTCTTCTGTCAGGCTACTTCCCGGCAAGACGTGCGACGAAGATAAGTGCAATTGAAGCTATGAAAACGGAGAGTTAATTGCTACGGATTTAAGCTTGCTTAAATACAGTGGAATAGAATTATTCTCAAATGGTAGGTTACAGAGAATTCAGGTAGGCAGGGGTAGCCGAATTACATTTGTCGGTTGCTTCTGCTTATTTAAATTGCCAAAAGCCAGTGTGTTAAATAGTTGATTTTCAGAATAGATAATTTGAGATCAAGTTTTTTGTGATATGGAGATAGGGATAGCAGTGAGGTTGACTTATGATTGAAATCAGATGGGAGCATAAGATTATATTGGATTTTTGCTTAAGTTTTGCGAAAGGAGAGTACTTCTTAGCTGAAACTATAATTTGATTTTTATGTTAGTTGTGGTATAATAGGAAAAATAATGGTAAGAAGAGGTGGAATCCTATGAAATGTAATACCTGTGGGAGAAATTCACAGAACGAAGAAGCTAACTTTTGCGACTATTGCGGTAGTTCTTTTAAGGAACATACAGTAAATGTACAAAGTACAGCACCTCGAGATAATATCTACGGGGGAAATATGGCCCAGGAGCCTGAAGTGGCAGTAAATCCTGCACCATCCTATGTGAATAATACAAGTGCAGCTGAAAAACAAATGGTTTTTTCGGACTGGTTAGTAATGTATGGAGTTTTATTAGTTCCAATTTTAAATATTGTAATGCTGTTTATCTGGGCTTTTGACCAAAATGCGCCAAAAGTTAAGAAAGACTGGGCAAAAGCAACATTGATTTTTGTTGGAGTGACCGTTTTAATTGGATTTATTTTAATGATTGCCTATGTACTTTGGATTATGAGTACACCGATGTATCAGGATATGTTGGAACAGATGTCAAATGGAACCTTTGATTATAATAACTATCTTTCGGGTACTAAATAATAAATAGGAGGATAAAGAGATGACAACGATTAGAACCAGATATGCACCAAGTCCGACAGGAAGAATGCATGTAGGTAATTTAAGAACTGCATTATATGCATATTTAATTGCAAAACATGAGGGTGGAACCTTCATATTAAGAATAGAAGATACAGATCAGGAACGTTATGTTGAGGGAGCAGTTGAGATTATTTACCGTACGTTACAGGGGACGGGATTAATTCATGATGAAGGCCCAGATAAAGATGGCGGCTGCGGCCCTTATATTCAAAGCGAACGTATGGCAAGCGGCATATATTTAGAGTATGCGAAGCAGCTGATAGATAAAGGAGCAGCATATTATTGCTTCTGTACCAAAGAACGATTAGAAACGCTTAAGAGTTCCGTTGGCGCAAATCCAGAAGATGCAGATGACGATATTAAGGAAATAACAAAGTATGACAAGCACTGTTTTCATTTGTCTAAAGAAGAAATAGCTGAAAAGCTTGCCTCCGGAATTCCTTATATTATCCGACAGAATAATCCGACGGATGGTTCAACCACCTTCCATGATGCAATTTTTGGAGATATCACAGTAGATAATGAGCAGCTGGATGATATGATCTTAATCAAATCCGATGGCTACCCTACTTATAATTTTGCAAACGTTGTTGATGATCACTTGATGAATATCACACATGTTGTCCGTGGAAATGAATACTTATCCTCGACTCCCAAATATACTAGATTATATGCTGATTTTGACTGGCAGGAGCCGGTTTATGTTCACTGCCCGCTTATTACCAATGAAGAGCATAAAAAATTAAGCAAACGAAGCGGACATGCTTCCTATGAAGATTTGCTTGATCAAGGATTTCTATCCGAAGCAATTATTAATTTTGTCGCTTTACTTGGATGGAGTTCATCTGAAAATACAGAGATAATGTCTTTAGAGGACTTGGTTCGTGAGTTTGATTATACGCATATTAACAAAGCTCCAGCAGTATTTGACATGGTGAAGCTTCGCTGGATGAACGGTGAATATATTAAGAAAATGGAAGATGAGAAATTCTTTGAGATGGCGCTTCCCTTTATTCAGGAAGTAATTAAGAAGAATATTGACTGTAGAAAGATTGCAGAGCTGATTAAATCAAGAATAGAGACATTTCTGGATATTAAGGATATTATTGATTTCTTTGAGGAACTTCCTGAGTATGATATTGCAATGTATACCCATAAGAAGATGAAGACTGATTCTGAGAGTTCTCTTGCAGTACTTAAAGACTTACTTCCT
>JBASOB010000742.1:0-3779 GCA_049657865.1 Mobilitalea sp. | reverse complement strand
ACAGTTCATTGACCAGGTGCCGGATTCCTTACTAGAGGCGGCTTATATCGATGGTGCAGGTAGTTTTAAAGTATATACCAAGATTGTACTGCCAATGATTAAACCGGCAATTGCGACTGCAGCAATTCTTGTATTTCAGACGGTATGGGGAAATATGAATACCTCACTATATTATGTTAGTGATGAAGGATTGAAAACTTTAACCTTCTATATGAATACATTAGTAAATGCAAACAATACTGTCGCGGGACAAGGTATGGCGGCAGCTGCTTCCCTGATTATGTTTGTACCAAACTTAATACTGTTCATCATACTTCAAAATAGTATTATGAATACCATGGCACATTCGGGTATTAAATAATGAGGGAGGATGAAAAATGATCATAAAAAGAAATCCAAAGTTTCTGATAACGATTATATTTATATTTATTATACTTGGATTAACACTTGAAACATCAGCAGCTTATGCAGAAGTCCCTTATAAAACATACACGCATGATGGATATGGTTATGCAATAGAGACACAGGCAGCTTATGTTCCTTATTCCTCAATTACCAAGATAGGAGATACCTCCCTTTCTGGTGCAACTGATATGATGATTACTGCAGACGGAGAGATTTTTATTGCTGATACCGGAAATAAAAGAATTTTAGTCTGTGATCTTAAGGGGAATTATATTAAGGAATTCGGTTCGGGGACCCTGGTAAATCCTCGAGGTATCTTTGTTACAGCGGATAAACATGTTTATGTAGCAGATCGGGATGCTAAAATGGTATTTGAATTTGACGCTGCAGGTAATGTCATAAACCAGTACGGAAGACCGAATCATCCGCTATATGGTGATAGTATGGACTATTTACCGCTTAAAGTAGTAGTGAATGCTGCCGGTAATTTATTCGTGATCTGTGAAGCAAATACCAATGGTATTGTTCAGATCAGTCCCACGAACGGTGGAACCTTCTTAGGCTATTTTGGAGCTAATTTTACGAATACTTCTGTTACGGATGTAATCCTAAGATTACTATTAACAGATCAGCAGAGAGCAAAAATGGCAAGCAATCTGCCTCCAACCCCAGATAATCTTGCAATTGACGAGAAAGGCCTGATCTATACCGTCACTAGAGGCCAGGGTATTAATACATTAAAACGTCTGAACATCGCCGGTAAAAATGTAATCGAACCGGACGACTGGGATGATTATCCGGTTGCAGTAACGGCCGGTAATTACGAGAATGTATATATGGTATCCTCTCAGGGATATATTTATGAATTTAATAATGAAGGAAATATGCTGTTTGTATTTGGTGGTAAGGATGACGGCAGACAGCGAATTGGTTTATGCCAAAAGGTAGAGGCCATCAGCGTTGACAGCAATAACAGAATCTATCTTCTTGACTCTGATACGAACCAGATACAGATTTTTGATCCAACGGAATTCACAAATCTTCTTCATGACGCATTATATTTATATTCCAAAGGAAGATATACCGACAGCAAAGCTCCGCTCGAGAAGATTCTTGAGATGAACAGCTTGTTCGGATATTCCAATAAGGCAATGGGTCGCGCCTATCTTCAGGAAGAAAATTATGATCTTGCGATGAAATATTCCAAGCTTGCCTCTGACAGATCCACTTATTCAGATGCCTTTTGGGAAGTTAGAAACGTTTGGATCAGAGACAACCTGATCCCTTTGATGGGCATATTAATCTTCTTATTTCTGCTATCAAAAGTATTGAAATATTTACAGAAAAAGAAGCATATCTTTGATAAAGCAAAGAGCATAAAGAACAGGATAGAATCAAATATTCTGATTTCGAGACTGAAATATTCTTTCTATTTTATGAAGCATCCGATTGACGGCTGTTACGGAGTGAGATGGGAAGGAAAAGCTTCGTATTTAAGTGCCAATATTTTGATTGCTGTATTTATCCTATTTAATGTAATCAGTAAGTATTTTAGTGGATTCTTATTAAAAACCGTTCGAGAGGGAAGATATAATTTAGTATCCGATATTGGAACTATCCTTATCGTCTTTCTGGTTCTGACAATATGCAACTACTTAATTTGTACTATTAATGACGGTGAAGGTTCTCTAAAGAAGATATATTGTTCTTTTGCCTACTGTTTAACTCCTTATCTTGTGTTGCAGCCTTTCATTTTTATATTAAGCAGATTGGTTACCAATAATGAAGTATTCCTGGTTGAATTTTCGAAATACTTCATGATTGCCTGGATTATTATATTGATTTTGATTTCAATGAAAGAGATTAATAACCTGACGATCAAAGAGACGGCAAAAATCATTGGATTAACTTTCTTTGCAGCACTGATTGCATTGCTGCTGGTATTTATCTTATATGTTTTATGGTCACAAGTATTTGACTTTATTGTATCAATCTGCGGAGAGGTGGTGTATCGACTTGGATTCTAACAAAAAATCCTCTATTAAGAAAAAACTGATCTCTTTTGGAATTGTTGTCTTAATAATTGCAATCGTGTTCCTTGTTGGTACGATGAAAAACAAACAAAATGCCAAAGAAATGTATGGCACAACTGCAGATAGTGACAATGTGCAGACAGAGATTACGGTACGTACTCCAAATGCTGACGAATTCAGTAATACATTAGTAGCCGAGAGTGAAAACTATGAACTGTATCTGGACGGACCGACACTTTCCATTACCCTGAAAAATAAAACTACCGGTAAAGTACTGGAGTCTGCAATTAAAGAAGATGATGGAAAAAGCAATAAGCAATGGAGTGGATTTATCAAATCAGGTATCGTACTCAATATCATTGATGGTAAGAATGATCAAGTCCAAGCAGATTTAGTGAATAATGCTCATGAAATTACGATTGAAGAGGTCGAGAATGGCTTTTTGGCCTATGTTACGTTTGTTGATTTCGGGTTTTCCTTCGAGATGACAGTGACCTTGGTAGATGATGAGCTAATTGTTGAAATTCCAGATAATAAAGTAATTGAATCAATTGAGAAATATCGTATCGGAGCAATTAATGTATTTCCATTCCTAGGATATACCTATCTTGGAGAACAAGACGGATATATGCTGATACCGGATGGCAACGGAGCATTGATTTATTTGAATGATAAAGAAGGCAGATTAAGCGGTGGTTTTTCCCGTATGATTTACGGTGAAGATGCAGGCTTTAAAGATGCAGAGACGGTATCACTTCTATGGGATCAGCTGCAGACCGTGAATGAGTCCGAAAATCTCCTGGCTCCGATATTTGGTATGGTTCATACAGAGGATCAGATCGGATTTCTGGGAATTATTGAAGAGGGTGCACAGAGGGCAAGTATCGAAGCTTATCCCAATGGAGTAACCATCGATTACAACCGAATCTATCCTAAGTTTTTATTACGTAAAGTGTACAAGCAGCCAACGAGTGAAAGTAGTTCCGGTACGACTGAGATGATAGAGAAAGATAGAAGTCATAATGATATTAAGATCAGATACTGTCTAGTTAGCGGATCAGATGCGAATTATACAGGACTTGCGATAAAATATCGTAATTATCTTCTGGATTCCGGTGAAATTGCTGTTAAGGATAACAGTTACAATACCCGACTTGAGTTTCTGGGAGTTGAAAAAGAAGAATGGCTGATTTTTAAGAAAGATGTAGTGATGACTACCGTCAGCGATATCAGAGACATCCTGGCTGATTTGAAAGCGGAAGGAATTACTGAAGTATTATCGGTATATAAGGGTTGGCAAAATGGTGGTTTATATCAAGTACCAATTACCAACTATAAAGC
>JBASOB010000741.1:0-3369 GCA_049657865.1 Mobilitalea sp. | reverse complement strand
GTTTTAAATCCTATAATTAATAATAAGCAAACAATAATTTAATTATTCCATGCTTTATTCCATAACTAAATAGTAAGCGCTCAATAACAATGCGTATTGTAGAATAAAAGACCCTTTGATATAATCATTATGTCAAAAGGTCTTTGTAGTTTTTATTCAGTTTCCGGAATACCTGTGCAAGCATTTGGTAAACTTTCTGACCAAGGCATCAATTCATCTAATAGATTTGGATTATTAACATAATCAAGATCCGTTATGACTGACAAAATATAATTCATATATTCAAAAATGTTAAGTTTGTTTAATCTTGCACTTTCAACCAAAGAGTATAAAATTGCATTTCCAACGGCTCCATCAACACTGTCTGCAAACAGCCAGGCTCTTCTATGTGTTGCAAATGGGCGAATAGCTGCTTCACAACGATTGTTTGATATAGGTATTTTAGGATCATCTAAAAATCTCATTAAATTATCTTTATGATTAGTTGCATAATTCAGTGCTTTAATAAGATCTTCATTTGTAGTATATAGTTCTTTTGTTTTTTCAATCCATAACCAAAAGGCCTCAAGTAGGGGTTTTGACTCTTCCTGACGCTTCTGAAGCTTTTGTTCTAAAGATAAATCAGATGTTTTATCTTCTATCTTAAAAAGCTTATTTATATATTCCCGTCCCTCATTTCCTTTTGAGCCAGGTACTTCTTTACCCTTTGAATCTAAAGGTATACTGTTAACAAAATATCTTCTTACGTGCGCCCAGCAGAAGGCACTTGATACTTCGTCTATATTCTGATACGCAACATATGCATCCGAGATCAATGTTCCATTGAAGTCATCAATCATCTCTGTGGCATTTTCAGTTTTTCGTGTTCTGCTGTATTTGAATATGACGCCCTGCCTTTTCTCATATTCACCGGTACACATTACCCACATATATGATTTGCTGCTTGGAGCCTTATCTTTCTCCTTATTTACCTGAATTGACGTTTCATCCATATGTAAATATTCAGAAGAATCAAGTAAGTTTTTCCTCAATCTCTCATATATTGGTGTTAGCCATCTGTCGCTTACTGTATTTACCCAGTTTGCCATTGTTGCTCTTGGCAACTGTAACCCTAAGCTTTTCCAGTGATTCTCCTGTCTATACAAAGGTGAACCCATGTAATACTTTAAATATATTATTTGAGAAAGAAGGCTTGGAGTCACAATTGAATGATTTAATAGAGGTATAGGTACACCTGCTTTTATTATTGTACTGGTGTCTTTACTGCTGCCATCTTCACCACAGCACCCACATTTATATACATTTCTTACGTATTGCTCAAGTAGTATTTTTGCAGGAATATATTTTACTACAGTTCTTACATATTCTTTTCCTATGGGAGTTAGCTTGCCATCACAATTAGGACATGTTTCCTTGCTGTCTATTTCAAATTCAACAACTTCCCTTTCCAGATTTCTTAATATTTCTTGCCTTATTCCGGGTTTCTTTTTTTTGCGGGCATGCTGCTTAATTGTAATTTTTTGCTCTTCTCTATCTAATGTGTTAGAAAGTTCTTCATCATTTCCTAAAAGACATAGCTGTTTTGCATCTACAGGTGTAGCTTCACTTGATCTTCCGAATTTAACCTTATATCCATGCCTTAGAATACGTAACAGGTTTTCATTTGTAGCCTTTAACTCAGCAATTTTCTTTTCTTGCTCTTTTATTAGACTGTCTTTTTCTTCTATTAGTTTTTGAATTTCATCTATGTTATTAGTCATTTTAAACTTTCCAAACCTTTGCAATTTCAATTTTTATCACTCTTTTATTATACCAAAAAACACATTAAATTGCAACAAAAAAATCAATAAAATTGGTTGAATTTTCAACATTTTATTGATTTAAAAACATGTGTTAACTGTATTCAATTTTACTTCTGTGTGTGCTTTTTTCTGTTCAATGTTTAGCCCCTGCAGCAGCCATATTACTTGCTGACTTGTTATTTCTCTCGCTTCATCAGAATTCTTGGGCCACTGAAATTTCATTTTGTCTAACAACTTCTTGTGTGCCAGTATAAATCCGTTTTTATCATATCTCAGCACCTTAATTCCATCTCTTTTTCGGTTACAGAAAATGAAAACATAGCTATCATTGTACGGGTCAATATTAAAGGAGCCATGAACCATTTGAACTAAACTATTTGACTGTTTTCGAAAATCGGTCCAGCCACATGCAATGATTATTTTTTCAGCTCCGGTAATAAATGAATTCAGCATATATTTCTAATTCCATTCAATACGTAAGTTATTGTATCCTGTGACATACCATCAGAAATTTCTACAATGATTTCTCCTATGTGAAGTTTAATTGTTGGAACAGCTTGTTGATATGGAATGTTAGGCTGAATTTGTGCAAATTCACATTTGTTTTCATCTGTTGAAACTGGATATTCTATACTGTTGCATGCTTGTTCTCTGATTTTTCTAAGCCAGTAGTAGTATCTTTTTTCATTAACATCATGTTCAATACACCAGGACCTAACGGGTTGGCCGCTACCACGACATTCTCGTATTATTTCAATCCATTGCTTCGTTTTAATTTCACTATCTATTTTTTTGGTATTCATAGTCTACTCCTCCAATTAAAGTTTTTAGAGTTACTCGAAAAACTTTAATTACTTTAATTTAGACTATTATCTCATCATTTTTAAAGTATTTCCATACGCGGTTTTATCAAGCGCTTACATTAATAAGTAATATATTTGAATTATAGTAGAGGAAATATAAATGAAAGAATATGAAATTTTAATTTGATAAATGAGGGGTGGGAGGTTTATATCATGGATAGAAGGTAAAACAAAACAACATATCGAAAAAAATCGGTTTGTAAAACGTTACTTCAAAAAGTTAAGATGGACTGTAAGTAGTAAATGTTGAGTTAGTTCGCAACTTTCATTTATTATTGTGATAATTATTAAGAGCAAAATTATTAAAAACGAAGTCTAAGTAAAAAGGAGGTTAAATACAGATAAATAGAAATTGCACATGAAAAATTATATATTGATATTTGGAGGGAAGTAATGAATAATGGAAAAGTTTGTGAATATGTAAGAACCATAGAACCCCACAAAAATAATATCGGAGAAGAGTATATCTCAGATTTGTGTGTTAAGCAAGGTTATGGTCAGTCTTATGGTGGTTATTTAAAAACTTGTAAAAATGATGACATAAAATTGGCAGAACCATCACAAAAAGAACATTTTCTTAATTATTATGGTGATAAGGCAGAAAAGTTACCAACTTATTATTATCTAAGATGTCCACAATTACTACTTTTTATTTCTGAAATTGCTGGAGTGTCGAGTAAAAGTCTAGATGATGCATATAAAGT
>JBASOB010000740.1:0-3064 GCA_049657865.1 Mobilitalea sp. | reverse complement strand
CGGTGCGTCATACCAGATGGATCCAATGTATGCCTGATACAGTAATTTGTCGGCTTTGGTCCAGAAATCTTCTGTTGACTGCTGTCCCTCTCCCTTTGTGTTTACGATGATTGTGTTGACGAGTTTTAAGATATCTTTTTCGCTTTGAATGTATGCGAAGGGGTTATATCTCATGGATTTCTTAAAGTTAATGGTATTCAGAACTTTGATTTTATAACCATTTTGAGCTAACATTTTTCCACATTCGATTAGCAATGTTCCCTTGGGGTCCGTCGTGACATAAGAGCTGTGCATCTGCATTAAATTCGGTTTTACAAAAAAACGAGTCTTACCAGAACCAGAACCACCGATTACTAATATGTTTTTATTTCTAGCATACTTCGGCTGCTTTGGTCTTCCTGACATCATTAATCTTTCTTTTTCTGTAAGAATGATATTATCCTCAAACTTTGGTGCAACATAAGGTTCAATATCCTTTTCATTGCCCCACCTAGCAGAACCATACTCTACACCTTTTCTGAACTTTTTGGCATTCTTTGCTTTAAAATACACGATAAGCCTAAGTCCTATAGCGCAAATAACACCAATCAGCACATCCCTAATTTGAAAACTTGGAATTGGATTTTTGAACATTGTTCCTAATCCATTCATAGTGGAAATCATCTTGTCAGATACATTATTTCCATAAGCACTTCGATATACCCATGCCACCTTATTAAAAAAATATGCCGCTAATAGATACGGAAGATTCAACAGAATTACTTTCTTTTTATCTGCTTTCTTCCATTCTGTGCTCCATTTCTTTGGTAACGCTTCAAGATCTTTTATTATTCCGGCAATTACTTTTTTTATCATAAGCTCTGCCCTCGATCTTTGTCCTTCTCCCTGGAGCGTTCTTTGTTCTTATTCTGCGCCACAACCTTGACCAGTTTCTGCAATTTCTGCTTTACTGATTCACGTTGTTTCACTTTTTCATTCACCTTAACAAACTCTTTGAATGCCTGTGAAATCACATCGGCATCCCTACCCTTGAAGAACACCATGTACTTCGGTGGATCAACTGTTTTATCTTTCTTAATTGAAAAATCAACACTATATTTCTTTGCCACTTTTTCAAACTGTTTGATATTATTATCCGTAACCTCAATACTTGATACTCCAGCATTCTGACCCACTAACTTTTTCACAGATATTTTTCCATGATTATTCTGCGTCTTTCCTTTTTGGTACTCTAAATACATCTGGATTGCTTTCTTTAAAGTTTCTGCGGTAAGCTTCGTGGTTCTAAATACAAGGGCAATTGTTTTGTTTGTTACTTCCTCTTGCATTCTCTTGGGTTAAACCTCCTTTCGATTAATCTCTGCATCTTCTATTATGGTGGAACATACAGCCTGTGAATCAAACATTTCATAAATGCTCCTTTCCACCTCTGGACATTGTGTCCAGAAGTAATAAAAAAGGGCAGCTACAAACCTTTTTACTGGTTTATAACTGCCCTAACGCTGTGTGAAATTATTATTTTGTCCATTCCTTCGGTATTATGAAGGTGTTTTCCTTCTTATTTATATCTACAATACCACATTCTTTATTGGCAAGTGATTTTCTAATTTCTTCTTCCGTATAAGTATTAAGCAATTCAAAATCAACATCCCAAAAATAGTAATCGAGATATCCACCTAGATCCTCATACTCATGCAACCTATCCACACCACTGATCACTCCAGCGTCGATATCTGTTGTCTCTCCGAATTCCTTTTTTAATACCTCTAATACATATTCTCTATCCGGTATTGGTTCTACTAACGATATACCAGATTCCTTATATACTTCAACTTGTGCTGATAGTATTGCATCCATTAGGTATTCCATTACCAGTTCTGGTATAAACTCATCTTCGGCTTTTAATAAAGCATAGAGTTTTAAAAACGTATCTACCATCTTATCCCTTGGATAGTTTTCTGGAAAATACCAATCTATATTTTCTATGAACTCTTCATCATTTTCTTTGATTTCATCATAGCCACCACCACAATAACTAATCATAATATCATTCATAAGATCTATTAATTTCTGGTTCATATACTTCTTTATAATTTCATTTGTCTTTTCATCTACTGAAAAGGCTTCTGGAAATCTCAACATATTTTCATCCTCCGATTTTTTCTTATTATAATAGCTTCTTTTCTACTTTCCATTACTTCTAGACATTGTGTCCAGAAGTTTTATTTCTATTTTAACATATAAATAGTGCAAAGATTAGCATATATCCTACCATCTTCATATTTCACATCATCCATGAGTAATGTCTGGAACAATCCTGTTTGCACATTTGATAATTGAATCATTTCATTTTCTTTTTCTGATAAGTCTGATCTTATGCGCTGTTCACCTGCATCTGTTGCACGGGCCACAAGACAACGAGTAAATAATGCTAGAATATGTTTCCTGGTCAAAATCATTCCTATTGTATCTTCCCCCTGATATGTCATTTTGCATTTTTCTCGTTCCATAGGTGGTAATGAAAAAAAACATCTCACCGTTTCCAAATAGAGCTTTCCTTCATAATCTGGATTTAATTTCTTACTGTAACGCAAAATAGTTGCATTAATTTTCTTTCGTTCTAATGCAGTATGTGTGCGATGAAACTCCGGCCTGCCATATTTGACATCCATATAGACATTTGAATTTACCATCTTGGTTGCATGCTTCTCAAATTCTCCTATCCTAAGAAGATAACCAAGCACTTCCTCCAGCTTTTCTTTAGAAGTAATTTCATTGTAGGAATACTCTCCAAATCCTTTCTTCTCAAAGCGTAAAGAACAACTCCCTTTTTGTATTTCCCGCTCGATTGCTCGGTCCATATCTCTCATAGACACCATGTATTCATCCTCCTTTTTTGATATAAAAAGAGCAGCCATATATTTTGACTGCTCCCTGGTACGGATTACTTACTCCGCTCTATATTCAATTTACTTTTAGACATTATGTCCAGAAGTTATATTCATACTTCATCTGACTGTATTCTTATCAACCTTCCATTTTTTTCTAGGACAAATTCAAATAT
>JBASOB010000739.1:0-24939 GCA_049657865.1 Mobilitalea sp. | reverse complement strand
AGTATATACCACAGTGATTTCTCTTCGAATTCCGCTTGCCTATATCATTTCCTGTGCAGTATTTATAATGCTTTTTGGAGGAAATGGCTTTGATACTACATTTTTACTTGGACATTTGCTTGGTGGCGGTTTGCTGCTTGGAGCCTTTTTCATGGCAACGGATTATGTTACCAGTCCTATCTCACCAACCGGACAGATTATTTTCGGTATCTGCTGCGGCCTGCTGACGGGAACCTTCCGTATCCTCGGTGCTTCGGCCGAAGGGGTATCTTATGCAATTATTTTCTGCAATCTTTTAGTACCGTTGATTGATAAAGCTACGCGCTTGAAATCATTTGGAAAGGAGCGTGCAGTCCTTGAAAAATAAAAAAACAAATAATAATGAAGTAAAAAATATAGAAGTAAAGAAGGAAGCATCTTTATTAAAAGATGCAGTGTCACTATTCTTAATTACCCTAGTGTCAGGACTCGCGCTCAGTTATGTATATGAGATTACGAAAGCTCCGATTGCAGAACAGGCAGTTCTAGCTGCTGAAGCAGCGAATAAAGCTGTTTTTGAATCAGCAGAGTCCTTTGAACCTGCAGATGATTTATTAGCACTTATTGAGAGCACTGACTTAGTATCTCTGGATGCAAATTATAAAGGTGTCACTATCGATGATGTAAAAAAAGCTTTGGATGAAACTGGCGAAGTAATCGGGTATAACATCACAGTATCAACGACCTCGGGATATAAAGATAAAATCACTATCGTTATTGGCTATTCTAATGAAGGAGAAATCCTAGGAATTAAGATACTGACGATTACTGAAACCGCAGGACTTGGCATGAAAGCGAAAGAGCCTGAGTTCACGGATCAATATATAAGTAAAACAGTAGATAAATTTGTGGTTACGAAAATAGGAGCAGCGGCTGATAATGAAATCGATGCAATCAGTGGAGCGACCATCACTTCTAGTGCAGTTACGAATGCAATCAATGCAGGAATCGGCTTTATTGCAGAAAATGCAGATTTAGGAGGCGGACAATAATGAATAAATATGTAGAACGTCTTTACAATGGTATTATTAAAGAAAATCCTACCTTTGTAATCATGTTGGGTATGTGCCCGACACTTGCGGTAACAACATCAGGTAATAATGGATTGTATATGGGACTTACCACAACAGTTGTTTTAGCAATGTCTAATTTCCTGATTTCCATGCTTAGAAAAGTAATACCTGATAAAGTTAGAATCCCAGCATATATCGTAGTGGTAGCTTCTCTTGTTACCATTGTACAGCTATTACTGGCAGCATATCTTCCAGTAGTTAATCAATTGCTTGGTATCTATATTCCGTTGATCGTAGTTAACTGCATTATTCTTGGTAGAGCGGAATCCTATGCGGCTAAGAATCCAATCGGAGTATCCTTCTTTGATGGTATCGGTATGGGAATTGGATTTACCGTGGCTCTTACCATTATTGGTTCCTTCCGTGAGCTGCTCGGAGCAGGGTCCATCTTTCAACATAGAATCATACCGGAATCAATTGATTCCATCGGTATTTTTATTCTTGCCCCAGGAGCTTTATTTACCTTAGCAATTTTAACTGCAATACAGAATAAACTAAAACTTCCGTCAGCAACAAATGGTTCAGCTCCGAAGACCAGCCTTGCATGTGGCGGAGATTGCGCTAACTGCGGAGGAAATATCAGCACGATTAACCGTGAAGCAATCGAAAATACAGTAAAAGAAGACAAAGCAAAAGTAAATTCATTAAAAGAAAATACAGTAAAAGCAGATACGGCAACAGGAAATGCGACATCAGAAAAGAAGGAGGATTGATTTAGATGAAAGATATTATAATAATTTTAATCGGCGCGGCCTTAGTCAATAATGTTGTGCTAAGTCAATTTCTTGGCTTATGTCCCTTCCTTGGAGTATCAAAAAGAATCAAGACAGCAGCAGGTATGGGATTTGCAGTTATTTTCGTAATCACGATTGCTTCAGCATTATGTAGCATTGTTTATACCCAGCTACTAGTTCGCATCCATATGGAATACTTACAGACAATCGTATTCATTTTGCTGATTGCATGTCTTGTGCAGTTTGTTGAGCTGGTTCTGAAGAAATACAGCCGACCACTATATAGTGCACTTGGCGTATATTTACCATTAATCACTACGAACTGTGCAGTACTTGGTGTTGCGCTCATAAACGTAACAGAAGATTACGGTCTTGTTACCAGTACAATCAATGGTTTCGGTACGGCAGGCGGATTTACCATCGCAATTGTTATTATGGCTGGAATCCGTGAAAGAATCGAATACAATAGTGTCTCTAAATCCTTCCAAGGTTCTCCAATCGTGCTAATTACGGCAGGATTAATGGCGATGGCTTTCTTCGGATTTTCAGGTTTATTATAAGATGGGAGGAAATGAAATGTTAATTCAACAATTAATATCAGTCAACAATTTCCTTCCGAATATGGTAGGGATTGCAGCAGTGTTCAGCTTGAAAAATGTAGGAATTGCAACGGCAGTAGTTGCAGGAATCGGCTTATTCATCGGACTGTTCCTTGGCTTTGCTGCCAAGACGTTTGAAGTAGCAATTGATGAAAGAGAAATGAAAGTCAGAGAGCTTCTTCCGGGTGCAAACTGCGGCGGCTGCGGCTACCCTGGATGTGATGGATTGGCAGCAGCGATTGCAGGCGGTTTAGCACCGGCCAATGCATGCCCTGTAGCAAATCCAGATGCACATATGCAAATTGCAGAAGTCATGGGAACAACAATTGAAGAGACTGAGAAGATGGTAGCATATGTAAAATGCTCCGGTACCTGTGATAAAACAGAAGTAAAATATGAGTACTTTGGTGTTCAGGACTGTAAAAAAGCTGCACTTGTTCCAGGTAAAGGAAATAAGCAATGTTCCTACGGATGTATGGGATTTGGTTCCTGCGTCACGGCTTGTGCCTTTGATGCAATGCATATTGTAAATGGAATCGCTTTTGTAGACAAGGATAAATGTACCATCTGCAGTAAATGTATATCGGAATGCCCGAATCACCTCATTTCCCTAGTCCCAGCAAGGGCGAGACATCTTGTTGCCTGCAGCTCGCAAGACAAAGGAAAAGATGTGAAAGCAGCATGCTCAGCCGGTTGTATCGGATGTAAGCTTTGTATTAAGGCCTGTGAGTTTGATGCAATTCATGTCGAGAATAATCTTGCACTCATTGATTACAGTAAATGTACCAATTGCGGTAAATGTGCAGTGGTATGTCCGGTCAAAGTAATACAAATTCAAGAAGTATAAATCACAGCATTTCAGCATGAATAATCGGAGCCTGCCATAAAACAATTTGGGTCACAGAAAAGTTCACCGCATACACGGTTGAAATTTCATGAATCAGTTCGTTTTATGGCAGACTCTTTTTTATTGTTTACAAAGTCATATTTTGTGATTGGATATTGATCTAATTTACTGGAACAAGTGTATTTATATACTATGCCAATGGAATACCAAGATATGGTAATTAGTATCATAATCTTTAGAATTATACATAGGAGGTAACTGTTCAGTCCCTTCACCGTTATAGGATTAACATTACACCGGATATAGAGGCAGAAACTGCACTGATGCAGAGATTAATAAGTGAATTATTATGCTTTTATAAGAATTATTTGTATAATTTTGTACTTGTAACAAAATCTGTATTGTTATAAAATAAATAAGAGTATATAAAATAATAACAACAATTCTTATTATTAACGTAAGCGCTTAATAACAAAGTGCCTTTTATTCTATATTAAAAATGGGATAATACTCTTAAAAAGTATTTAGACTTTTTAGAGTTTTTCGACTAAGTCTAAAGTGGCTAAGGAGGTATCCCAAGATGGATAAAGTTTCAGCGACCAAAGCTGAGTTCCGCTTCAGGCAGTGGTCAAAAATCATTCAGGACTGTCAGTCCAGTAGTCTCTCCGTTACCGAATGGTGTAAGCAGAATGGTATCGGAGCAAAGTCATACTACTACTGGCTGAGAAAGATCCGATCAAAATCATGTGAAACGATGGAACTCCCGGTTCCGGTAATAAAACAGCCAATTGTACCTCTGCAGCTATCGTACCGTGAATCTTTTAAATCGCCAGGCCCCCTGGTAACTATAAGGTTAGGATCTGCATCAATCGACATAACAGAAGGTGCTTCACAGGCAATGATTGAAACGGTGCTGAAATCCCTGCAGAATCTATGTTAGGCGATATATCCCAGGCAAAGGACATCTACATTGTCTGCGGTTATACGGATTTACGCAAATCCATTGACGGTCTGGCTGCAGTCGTTAAGGAGTCCTATGGTATGGATCCGTTTGCTGCAAGCCTGTTCCTGTTCTGCGGAAACAGAAGGGACCGTCTGAAGGCACTGCTCTGGGAGGGTGACGGGTTCGTCCTCATGTATAAGCGTCTCGAAAGCGGAAACTTCAAATGGCCGAGGAACGAAGAACAGGCAAGGCATATCACGATGAAAGAGTTCCGCTGGCTGATGGAGGGACTGGAAATCGACCAGCCAAAAGCAATCAGGGACATAAAATCCGGTGATCTCTACTGATGAAAAAAAACGGCTGAAAGCATTGATTTTACTGCATTTATGCTGGCTTTTTCCTGTAAAATATGGTATAATTAACCCATAAAACAACAGGAGAAACCAACGCCATGATTGATAAGGATGCTTACATAATCCAGCTGGAAAATACCATAAAAGGCCTCGAACTACAGTTAAATAACCTTACGGAACTGGTGCTCCTTCTCCGAAAAGATAAGTTCGGAAGTTCCAGCGAAAAGACACCGAAGACTGATATCGGAGGTCAGCTTAACCTCTTCAATGAAGCGGAAGCAGAAGCATCTCCGGACGCGGCCGAACCTGTCGTTCACAGGGTCGATGGCTTTTACCGCAGGGAAGCCAAGACCAGACGCGAAGAACTGATTAAGGATCTCCCCGTCGAGGAATTCATCTGTGACATCGCGCCGGATGAAAAGTTCTGTCCGAGGTGCGGAACCGAATTAAAAGTAATCGGTAAAGAAACTGTCCGTGAGGAACTGGAATACATACCGGCTAAGCTGAAGATAATACGTTATGTCCGGCTCGCTTATGAATGTCCGAAATGCAAGCATACGGATCAGCCATATATACAGAAAGCGTTTACTCCGACTTCATTGATGAATCATTCTCTTGCCTCACCGACCACCGTGGCAAACGTAATGTACCAGAAGTATGTAAACGGTATGCCGCTGTACCGGCAGGAAAAGGAATGGGAGCAGCTGGGACTTGCGCTGAGCCGGGCCACGATGGCCAACTGGATCATCCGCTGTTCGCAGGACTGGCTCATGCCAGTCGTGGAACGGTTACGGCAGGAGCTTCTGAAACGGGACGTTATCCATTGTGATGAAACTCCGGTCCAGGTGCTGAAAGAGGAAGGGAAGAAACCACAGTCGAAGTCCTATATGTGGCTTTACCGTTCCGGTGCAGACGGTGAACCACCTATCGTCCTTTATGATTACAGGCCGTCCAGAAGCGGAAGCAATGCGGCGAATTATCTGAAAGGATTCCACGGATATCTGCATACGGACGGCTATGCCGGATATGAAAAAGTGGAGGACATCATAAGATGCTGCTGCTGGGCACACCTGAGACGATACTTTGTGGAAGCTGTTCCGGACAGGAAATCACCGGATACTCCGCGAACCAATGCAGAAACAGGAAGAGATTACTGCAACGAATTATTCGAGCTGGAAAAATCACTTGTGTCCCTGTCTCCGGAAAAAAGGAAAGAAGAACGCTTCAGGCTGGAAAAACCAGTATTAGAGGCTTTTTGGTGCTGGCTTAATTCGCTGACGCCCCTGAAAGGCTCCCGTCTTGGGAAAGCCGTAATCTATGCGCAGAACCAGAAACCATATATGGAGAATTATCTTCTTGATGGAAGATGCTCTATTTCCAACAATGCAGCCGAGAACAGTATCCGCCCGTTCACGATTGGAAGAAAGAACTGGCTGTTCTGCGATACACCGAAAGGTGCTGATGCAAGTGCTACCGTCTACAGCATCGTGGAAACTGCGAAAGCGAACAATCTGAACGTGTACACATATCTTAATTACTTGCTCCTGTATATGCCCAGTTCGGACTACAAGAATTATCCGGAAACCATGGATGATATGATGCCTTGGTCAGGGCGGGTACAGGATGAATGTAGTAAGAAATGAGACTACAGCCGGACAGAACATTATAAACTGTCCGGTTGAATTTTTATAGGCACCCTGTTATTAAGCGCTTACTTATTAACAGGCAGACGTATCATAGTGACAGAAGGGAGATCTTGCATGGGGCAGGCATATAACTATATGCTGGAGGCTTTCCCGTCAAAAAGGGAAGTAAAATATCCAGCGCATAAGCGCAGCGAACTGAGAAAAGTTTACAGCACAATTGTAAACCTTGGTAAGAGTTCGCCCTTATACAAGATTAATCTGTCTAAAGAAAACCAGACGTATGCCATTGGAGTGAAAGAGACGGCACTTGCTCTTAAATCGATCATTAATGAAATGACAAATCCTGACTACTCCGGATTTGCAAGCAAAGCAGTATCAATCAGTGATGAACAGGTAATCTCAGCGAATCTCGTAAGTGATGACACAGAGAAGTTACCTGATAACATAGAATTCTTAATTCACAATCTTGCTACAACCCAAACAAATAGGAGCAAAGATTTATTTTCAGTTTCTCATGCATTAGAACCCGGTGAATATAATTTTAGTGCAACAATCAAAGACCAGATATACCAATTCACCTATAATCAGCCGGAGCGTGAAACCAATCAGGAAGTTCAGGAAGATATAACGGATTTTTTGAACCAATATGTTCCTGGTATTACAGCAAGCGTACAAGCGGGCACAAAACCTCAATATTACAACATAGAGGTCATATCAGATACAACCGGAGTTAATGGCAGTAAAAACTTTTCGTTTCAGGATATGGAGGAGGACGGGAGAGGCTTGATAGATTTTCTGGGACTCGATCGCACCGAGATATATCCTATGAATTCTAAGTTTGAATTGAATGGAGTCAGTAAACAGACTGCCAACAATTCTTTTACTTTAGAAAACACCTTAAAGATTATATTGAAACAGACAAGCGATACCCCTGTATCGATATCGATAGTCTCAGACAGTGATAAGATACTGAATGCGGTAGACTCTGTACTAGATACCTATAATGATTTCATTCGCTTGGCGGAAAACAGGACACAGGAAACTTCAGAACATTTTAGAGCAACCAGATTAATCAGTGAGATGAAAAACCTTGAGAATGTATATGCAGAAGAAATGGAAGCATGCGGATTAAACGTATCCGAGGACGGAAGGCTTTCAATAGATGAGTCGCTTGCAGTCCAGGCAGCGCAGGATGGTGGAATGGAAAGCTTGTTTACAAGAGAAAACGGATTCATTGCACGACTGCTAGGAAAAGCAGAAAGTATCGCAATAAATCCGATGGAATATCTTGATAAAACTATTGTAACTTATCCAAACCCATATATTACATCCTCTTATAGTGGATTGTTCTTCAGCTCTTATTGTTAAGATAGGAGCTGTTTTTTACGTATTCACTAGGAGTAATTCCGATACGCTTTTTAAAAATACGACTAAAATAATTTGGATCCTTGTAACCCACCATGAAACAAACTTCTTTCACGGTATAATTAGAGTTGTTTAATAATTCCTTAGCTTTTTTAACCCTCAGCATAGAAAGCCAGTCAATAAAATTAAAACCGGTCGTCTTTTTGATTAATTTGCTGAAATATTGAGGGCTTATATTGACTTGCTCCGCCATATCCTCTAGTGAAATATCTTCGGTATAATGGCTTTCGAGATAATCTTTGGTTGCTTGAACGATATGGTTCGAATAATCAATAGAATTTTGCGGTTTTACATAACCGGTAATATAGATGAAACGTTGAAAAGCAAATTCAATCAGCTGAGTTCCTTCGAGTAACATCAAAGATTGTATATTCTTTGTATGATTTAAGAATTCTGTATCATTCTGACTATCGATTCTCATTGCATGAGAAGCGAGAACAAGAAGCTCTAAAATCTTGTTACGTTTGGTATCATCATTTAAAGGCCTGATCCAATCCATCATTAAACTGAAATAGTCATATGCTTCTGTTTTGCGAAGACGAATGGCATCAAGAAGATATTGCTCGGTTTCGACATAATTAAAATTAGTGCTGACTTCTTTGTTCTTTAGATCAGAATAATATGAAATCTGATTTGGAGAGCTGTAATAAATGCAAGAAAGCGCTTCAATGAAGGAAGAATAAATGGAATGGATACATTTGATGCTTCCGATACCAATAGTGACGGAAAGCTGGTATCTTGATTGAAGTGCTTCTGAAAGCAAACCACTTAGGGCAAAACATTCTGTCTTATGCCTATGGTCAGAATTGATATTGGTATCTGAGATAAATACGATGATTCGATTTGTTATCATTGGACCGACAGCAGAGTTTACGTGCTTTAATGTATTTTTAATAAAATGATGCAATTCGAATTCATCGATTGTCAAGTCATCAAGTTTAGTTTTGTTTTGTTCATGGAGTTCGAGTAAAAGAACATAACCACTTTCCTTTATGCCCAGAATATTCTGAAAGCCGATCATTTCGATTTGCGGGCACCCTCGAAAGAAGATAGAAAACATAAAACTACGTTCGATTAGAGAAATATAATCTTTTAAAGTGAGCTTTTGAGCAGAAGACATAATATCCATCTGCAAACTATCCCAAAAATCCTTTAGCTCAGCTGATGTTGCTGGATTATTATTAGGTATATTCATTCATACACCTCCTTATGAGGATGAAATAACCAACACTACTGTTATTGGTATTATAGCATAAATTCGTACGAAATACATCACCATTTAGTGAATTGAGGCTCAAAAATGTAGGAAAATGGTAATAGAAAAAAATAAATATTTTTAAAAAATGCCACAAAAATGCCAATAGTATGTTATATTATTTTATATAGTAAGAAGTAATAATTTTATACGGAGATAATGTATGAAGAAAAAGAGATTCTTAAACAGCAAAATAGTGAAAACACTTATCACGGTCCTTTTCCTTGCATTTGCGATGATAGTGGATCCCTGTATTGATAATGCAGGGCAAAAAAGTGAGCTCTCTGCAGTAAAGGACAAAGTGATTTTCAGTTTAAATAGTGAAACGAAAGAAACAAAGTTAGCGAAGAACAAGCTGGCTCAAGCAGGCGAAGAAGTGAAAGCTATGAGTATAAGCAATGATGCTTATTCCGATACCCAATGGGCAATTGACAACTCGGGGTCCTATTTCAGCATTTCACAAGCCGGCACGATAATGAAGTCCTCCGTAGCAGATGTTGATATGGATGTTGTGGAAGCTTGGAAAAACATGAATAAAGATCAGACGGAAGACCGCCAGATTATCGTGGCCGTGATTGATACAGGGGTAGATTATAAGCACCCGGATCTGGCTGATAATATGTGGATGAATAACAAAGAAATTGCTGACGACAATATTGACAATGATGATAATGGTTATGTCGACGATATCTACGGCTGGGATTTTTATAACGATGATGCAAGCGTATGTCATTATGCCTATAATGAAGCTTTAAAGATGAATCTGGCAGATCCTGTGGATAATGACAATCATGGAACACATGTTGCCGGTATTATTGGAGCAGTTGCAAATAATCAACTTGGAATTGCAGGAGTCGCATCTAATATTGATATCAAAATCATGGCATTAAAAATAAATGGTGGTGTCGATGGAAGCGGTTATTTGGAATCTGCAATTGAAGCAGTGAAATATGCAACGCTTATGGGCGCAGATATCTGTAATATGAGCTGGGGAACCAGTGAATATTCCGAAGAATTAGAAAAGACGATGAGTGAATCCGATATGCTTTTTGTGGCAGCGGCAGGAAATCACGGAATCAATAATAATACCAACCCGATATATCCGGCATGTTTTGATATCGATAATTTGATTTCGGTTACTTTTATTAATGCCCGCGGCGAACTGATCAGCGGATCTTCAAGTATTGGTAACAGTACGGTCGACATAGCTGCACCTGGAGTTGATATTGTGAGTACTGTAGTCGGAGATTACTCCGTAATGAGCGGATCTTCTATGGCAGCCCCGCAGGTAAGTGCAGTTGCTGCAATTATCTATGCATGTGGGAAGCACTTATACCCATCCGATGTAAAAGGCCTTATACTTGGCAACATCAAACCCTTGGCAAATCTTGAAGGCTATATCATTAATGCAGGGATGCCAAGTGCCAATAAGTCAGTAATAGCCTCAGGAACTCTAAAACAAGATGCAGATGCACCTAAGATGTCTTTTGAATCCGTTTATAATGGCGGTAAAATCGATATATCGATAAAAGCTGAAGATATAGGTAGTTCGAAAATTCGTGTAATACGTTGGATGTTTGGAGAAAAATCAGCCAAAGATTTTGATCGAGGAATGTCTGGCACATCAGTAATCGACAATCAGATCACAGTATTTAAAGCAGGTGTTTATACGTTTTACGCATCTGATTATGCAGGTAATGAGGCACTTCAAACCTATGTTGTAACAGAAGATAATACAGCACCCAAGATCAAGTCTTCTTATACCGTATCAAATGGTTATAAAACAAGAACGATAACAGTAAAAGCAAGCGATTCGCAAAGTGGAATAAAGCGAGTAGAGTATATGGCCGGCAATAAAAAGACATATGATTTTCTGCCATCCGATGCTGGAACAGAACTTGAACTAATGAATGGAAAAGTTTCTTTTAAAGTGAAGAAAGATGGCACTTATACCATATTTGCTTCGGATAATCGTGGAAATATGACAGTCAAAAAAGTGGTGGTAACAACAATTAAAGCAACAGCAATAAAATTTATGCGAACGCAGAAGACGCTTGATATTGGCAATAACTATTTTCTAAGGACATTGATCACTCCAGAAGATTCAACGGATAAGATTACTTATAGCAGCTCCGATGAGGAAGTTGTGAGTGTGACTTCCAAAGGAGAAGTGAAAGCACTCTCAGATGGAATGGCCTATATCTCAGCGAAAACTTCCAGTGGACGTACAGCAATCATTAAAATTATAGTATTAAGTGAAGATAATAAGATAGCATCGATTAAAAAGTCATTATTTCTTGTGCGACTGCAATATTTCGGGAAAACATAGCAAAGTAAATTGCATCATTGTAAAAAATATGTTGACGTTACACCCCGAGATATGATATATTAAGTAGGCAAAGAACTAGGGCTTTTTTTTTATGCCTAAAAAATAGCCAGAGTTATAAGTTTATCGTAAGCGGTACAAGAGAAATCGGAGGTGGATATTGTGCGCGTAAAAATCACATTGGCATGTACTGATTGCAAACAACGCAATTACAACACGACAAAAGAAAAGAAACTACATCCAGACAGAATGGAAACACAGAAATATTGTAAATTCTGTAGAACACACACATTGCACAAGGAAACGAAATAATTATACTGAAAGGAACGTGAAGACATGGGAGAGATGGCTAATACTACTACCGAAAAGACTTCAAAGAAAAGTTGGTTCAAGGGCTTAAAAGCTGAATTCAAGAAAATTGTATGGCCGGATAAAGAAGCTCTTGCAAAGCAGTCAGTTGCTGTCATCGGAGTGACCGTTATCCTAGGTGTAATTATTTACTTATTGGATTATATGATTCAACTCGGTATTACACAACTGTTAGGATAAGGGTGAGAATATGTCAGAAGCTAATTGGTACGTTGTTCACACCTATTCAGGGTATGAAAACAAAGTAAAAGCGAATATTGAAAAAACGATCGAAAACAGAAAACTGCAAGATCAAATACTCGAAGTATCTGTTCCGATGCAGGACGTCATTGAAGTTAAGAATGGCATTAAGAAACTTGTCCAAAAGAAGATGTTCCCAGGATATGTATTACTCCATATGGTCATGAATGACGATGTATGGTATGTAGTTCGTAACACCAGAGGTGTAACAGGCTTCGTTGGCCCAGATTCAAAACAGCCAGTTCCATTGACTGATTTAGAAATGCGCAGCATGGGTATTAAGAATAATGAGGTCTCCGTTGATTTTGTTGTGGGTGACGTGGTTATGGTTACTTCCGGTGTATGGGAGAATACGACAGGTCAAATCAAACAGATCAATATGCATAAACAAATCGTCACGATTAGTGTTGATATGTTTGGACGTGAAACTCCAGTTGAGATCAGTTTTAGTGAAGTTAAGGTTCGCAATTAATTCGTTGCTATATGAATTGAACTCATTATGAATTAGAAATAATTCTATATGATATTTATCATTCATTAGTAAAATCCGTGTACGCAATGGAACAAGTTGTAACTTAAGGTTATAGTTACGTGGGAGGGAAATCCCCGCAAACACCACATTTATCAGGAGGAATGCTATCATGGCTAAAAAAGTAACAGGTTATATCAAATTACAGATTCCAGCAGGCAAGGCGACTCCAGCTCCACCGGTAGGTCCCGCACTTGGACAGCATGGCGTAAACATTGTACAGTTTACAAAAGAGTTTAATGCAAGAACAGCAGATCAGGATGGAATTATTACTCCGGTTGTTATTACTGTATATGCAGACAGAAGTTTCAGTTTCGTAACAAAGACACCCCCAGCAGCAGTTTTACTTAAGAAAACTCTTAATTTAAAATCTGGCTCCGCTACTCCAAACAAAACCAAAGTAGCTACTATTACAAAGGCAGACCTTAGAAAAATAGCTGAGTTCAAAATGCCTGACTTAAACGCTGCAAGCGTTGAAGCTGCAATGAGTATGGTTGCAGGTACTGCAAGAAGTATGGGAATCACTGTTGAAGAATAATGAATTAAATTCATTAAGAAGAATATGAACACAACAACATAGTTGAAAGAGATTATGTGATTGAGAATCTAATAACGTGGGAGGATATGCAAAATCCAGAAGACGGATTTTGCAGCAAATATGACTTGCGTCATATTCGCCAACGAAAGCCCTTGAATAATTCGTTAAGGTGATTTATCACCAGGTACAACGGTATCTATCGTTATTACCATATGAATATTCGGCGATTTTTCGTTTTCTTCCGATAAAACCACTAGGAGGTTTATAGAATGAAAAGAGGAAAAAAATATATTGAAACTGTAAAATCATATGACAAAGCAGTTCAATACGATGCAACAGAAGCTATCAGCATCGTTAAAAGATCAGCTGTTGCTAAATTCGATGAGACAATTGAAGCACATATCAGACTTGGTGTTGATGGTCGTCATGCTGACCAACAGGTTCGTGGTGCAGTTGTATTACCTCATGGAACAGGCAAAACAGTTCGTGTATTAGTATTTGCAAAAGGCGAAAAAGCAAATGAGGCTATTGCAGCAGGAGCAGATTTCGTTGGAGCAGATGATTTAGTACCGAGAATTCAAAACGAAGGTTGGTTTGAATTTGATGTTGTTGTAGCAACTCCTGATATGATGGGTGTTGTTGGTCGTTTAGGCCGTGTACTCGGTCCTAAAGGATTAATGCCAAACCCTAAAGCAGGTACTGTTACTATGGATGTTACCAAGGCTATCAATGATATTAAAGCTGGTAAGATTGAATACAGATTGGACAAAACAAACATTATTCATTGTCCAGTTGGTAAAGCTTCTTTCACAGAGCAACAGCTTAGTGAGAATTTCCAGACATTAGTTGGAGCAGTTGTGAAAGCAAAACCTTCTGCTGCAAAAGGACAATATATGAAGAGCGTTACAATCGCTTCTACTATGGGCCCTGGCGTTAAACTTAACACTGCAAAATTAGGCTAATTATAATATAACAATAATAAAAACCAATTTTATTTTTAGGCGATATTACTTGGCATAAAGAAAATATTGTCTAAAAATAATAAATTTATAAATTGAGATTGACAAGACTGCAAAAGCCGTGGTATAATCTCGTTTGTGAATAACTACCGAAGACAGTAGGTGCCGTAAGGCAGAAGGTGATACCGCCTACCGAGGAAAAGTTGATTATAAATCGATTATGATTTAATAACCTCTTCCTGCTTTGGTGGGAAGAGGTTTTTTATGTACAATCGAGAACCGGAATACCGATTGAAATTGTACATTGAAAAAGGTTGCCGCACAATCGGCAATCTATACAAGAAATAAGGAGGTGTACGTAATGGCAAAAGTTGAATTAAAACAACCTGTTGTTGTAGAGATTAAAGGCTACGTTGAAAACGCAAAAGCTGCTGTATTGGTAGATTATCGTGGATTGACAGTTTCCCAAGATACTGAACTTCGTAAGAAGTTAAGAGAAGCGGGAGTAGTATACAAAGTATACAAGAACACAATGCTTAAAATGGCGTTTAAAGGAACTGAGTTTGAAGCATTATCAAACGATTTAGAAGGACCTACTGCTGTTGCATTTGGTATGGACGATGCTACTTCAGCTGCAAGAGTATTAGCTGACTGTGTAAAGACAATGCGTAAGTTAGAGTTTAAAGCAGGCGTTGTAGAAGGTACTTATTATGATGCGAATGGCGTTCAGATTATCGCGACAATTCCTTCAAGAGAAGTTCTTATTTCCAAGTTACTTGGAAGCTTACAGTCACCGATTACAAACTTTGCTCGTGTACTTAATCAAATCTCAGAAAAAACAGCTTAATTAAAATTTCTAGGTTGAGATCGATTTGATCACAAATCTCAGAAAAAACTGCTTAGTTAAATTTTTCTAGGTTGAGATCGATTTGATGATAAGTTACAGTGAAGACGGTGTAATTAGAGTTATTGCAAATTGATTCGGAGGAAACGTAACCGATCATAGACAACAAACAAATATATAATGGAGGTAATTAAAATGACAACTCAAGAATTTATCGAGGCTATCAAGAGCCTTACAGTATTAGAATTAAACGAATTAGTAAAAGCATGTGAAGTAGAATTTGGTGTTTCTGCCGCAGCTGGTGTTATGGTTGCTGGTCCTGCTGCAGCTGAAGAAGCTGAAGAGAAAACAGAATTCAATGTTGAATTAACTGAAATCGGACCTAACAAGGTTAAGGTTATCAAAGTTGTTCGTGAAGCTACTGGCTTAGGCTTAAAAGAAGCAAAAGATCTTGTAGATGCAGCACCTAAGATGGTTAAAGAAGGCGCTAACAAAGCAGAAGCAGATGATATCAAAGCTAAATTAGAAGCAGAAGGCGCTAAAGTTACTTTAAAGTAAGTTTAACATCAAATACTGATAATCCGAAATACCCATGGATTTCCATGGGTATTTTTTTACGTAAAACTGAAACCTGAAAATTATGAAGAAATCTTTAGATGCCACAATTTAAGCAGTTATTAAGGATGGTAAAATTATGACATATGATGTAATATTAATACAGGAAAGTAATTTCTAATTGTTATATAAAGCGAATTATAAATTATTGTATTGGAAATTACAGCGAATTTTAGGATTGAAAATATTGCAATAGACGACTTAAACATTTCAAAGCAACAATGATCCAGAGAAAAACAGAAATTTATGCACTGATTATACAGGCATTGAGAATGGAGGCTTTTATGGAATATGTTTTGAAAAATGGAAAATCTGTAACAATAAGAGGACCTGTTGTAAAGGACGCTGAAGATATTATTTCCCTTATTACAACGGCTGATCAAGAGACCTTGTTTTTGGCAAGAAATCCAGGTGAATTTAAACCAACACTTGAAAAGGAGCAAAGTATTATAACTGGTGTTTTGAATAGCATAGACAGTTCCTGGTTTATTGCAGAATATGAGGGCAAGATCGTAGGACAAAGCTCAGTAGGACTGATCAGAGGATATCAGCGTTATAGACACAGAGCCGGAGTAGCATTTGTATTATTAGAAGAATACTGCAATATCGGTATCGGCGGGAAAATGATGGAAGAATGCCTCAAATGGTGTAAGGATAATAAGGTAACACAAGTTGAACTTGATGTAGTAAAAAATAACGAAAGAGCTTTGAAAATGTATCAAGATTTTGGATTTGAAATTATAGGAACAATCCCAAATGCATTGCGTTATATCGATGGCACATTCGTTGATGAATATGCCATGGTCAAGTTTCTGTAGACAGTAATTCACGAAATAACAGTAAAATTAATTTATATGAATTAGAGTCTATTATAAAGTTTCTACATCAAATACGAATGCAAAACAACACAAACTTCAATAGTTTAAAAGAAACAGGTATGCTGTCCTTGGACCTTTCCTGCTTATCTATCGAGCTTGGTAAATTTTCTTATGAGATAAAATATGCTATAGTAATGAAAAGCTCAGTGTCTGACGAACGAAGTGAGGAGTTTGAGCTTTTCATTACTGGTATAACATATTTTATCCCATTAGAAAATTCCAAGTGAAATATTAAAGCAGGAAAGGTCCAAGGGCAGTGCGCCTGTTTCTTTTAAATTTATACAACCTACAATGTTTTTGCATCATGCTTTTTCTTTTAAATTTATACAACCTACAATGTTTTTGCATCATGCTTTTTCTTTTAAATTTATACAACCTACAATGTTTTGCATCATGCTTTTTCTTTTAAATTTATACAACCAATAATGTTTTACAGCACACCTGTTTCTAAGAAATCAGCTTACAATTCGGTAATAAGACTTTGCCGTAAGAACAAATACGCCGGCATAGATAATCCCAAAGACCAAGATGGATAATCCGGTACATGTAATGAATAGAGCAGTATCAGTAAGGTTGAAGAGGGAAAGCAACTTTAAAATCATTTTAAAGGCAGCTGCGATATGAATAATTGCTGCCGCAATTGGAAGAAAGAAGATGGTAACAATCTGTGAACGGATGGAAGTTTTGATTTCATGGCGACTCATGCCAACTTTCTGCATAATTTCAAAACGTTCTTTATCATCGTAGCCTTCCGAAATCTGTTTGTAATAAATAATCAAGACAGTTGCCATTAAGAATAAAATACCTAAGAACAAGCCGATAAATAGAAATCCACCATAAATTACATAAAACTCATTGGCGTTTGACTGTCTGGATTCAAGGAATACCTCTGGAATAACTGCTTCTTCGGAGAGAATATTTCCATCTAAATCAACTAAGCTTATGGGTTTGTTCAGGAGCTCCTGCAAGGTATCCGAACATGCGATTTTCTCCTCGTTAGTGCCACTTAGATCGAAGCTGTAATATGAGTTTATTGAGCTGGCATTACCGGCATAAACAGCTAATTGTGCTTGATAGATCTGCTCAAGTGCAGCTCGATCGGCAACTACAACATAATAGAAATTAGTAAAAAGCATTACATAATCTGCACCGGTTGGATAAGAACTGAGGTGCTCTACGATTTGGTATTGCTGATCAAAAATAGTAAATTGATCCTGAACAAAATCATTTTTGGAATAAAGCAATACTTCGTTTTCTGCTAAATCAACATGATTGCCAGAGATTTTAGCATATTCTTCGTTGGTAATAAATTGTAATTCGGAGGATCCGTCGCTTGTCATGTAGTCTTCGGATTCTGTAATAAAGGCATCACCTTTTCTGCGTGCACCAAAGGTAAGAGAAGTAAAAACGGTATCATTCCTATAGGTTAATCCTTGCGAAGTCACTTCTTTTTCGACTGCCGCAACCACAGAAGCAGTCTCCGCTGGTGCTGGATTTTGAAGAATGATAGAAATATCGTTTGGATATCGGTTTTCTAATTGATCCTCAACTCCGACATATAAGGATACGGTGGTAGACACTAATACAAGTACCATAGTGGAAAGAATACAAATATTTGCCAGACCGACTGCGTTCTGCTTCATTCGATAAATCATTCCGGAAATCGAAGTAAAATGTTTTGCGGTATAATAGTAATCTGGTTTTTTTCGAAGACCTTTTAATAATGCAATGCTTCCGGCAGAAAAGAGGCAGTAGGTTCCGATAATTACTAATATAACAGCAATAAAGAATAAAAATATTGCATCTAGAGGAGATTCCGTAGTAAGTGCAATATAATAACCTCCGCTCAAGGTCAGTAAGCCAAACAGGGTAAGCAGCCACTTCGTTTTTGGTTCACGTTCTCCGACGTTACTACCTTTTAACAGCTCAATTGGGTTCGACAGTTTAATGTGCATAAGATTCTTGAGTAAAGTCAGGAAGAAAATGCATATAAACAGAATAAGAGTAATTAGGACAGAAAACTTATCAATGCTAAAACCCATCGGTACAGCAAAATGAAGCATTTTATATAATAAAAGAAAAATCAACTTGCTCATTAAAATACCTAGGAGTAATCCGAGAAATAAAGTCACAAGACCTGTGATAATTGTTTCGTAATATAGAATCTTGGCAATATGGCGTTTCTCCATACCTAGTATATTATATAAACCAAGTTCTTTCTGTCTGCGTTTTATCAGAAAACTGTTGGTATAGAAGAGGAAGATGGCAGCAAATATTCCAACCACAACAGTTCCTAGTCCCATGATACTCGTAACAGCAGCAGATCCTGGCATTTTTGCCAACCCGGCATCAAAAGAAATTAAACACATGATATAAAACATTGCGATTGTGAAGAGGCAGGTTAAGAGATAGGGAAAATAAAAGCGTCCGTTTTTCCTGATATTGTTAAGCGCTAGTTTGGGATAAAATAATTTATTCATGATGCTCACCGCCCGTTGCTATTATGGTAAGAGTATCCGCAATTTTCTGATACATTTCTTCTTCTGACATGGACGCTTTATAGATTTGATGGAATACTTCACCATCTTTAATAAAGAGAACACGCCCGGCATGACTGGCTGCTTTTACGCTGTGAGTCACCATTAAGATAGTCTGTCCGCCAAAATTAATTTCATTGAAAAGACGTAAGAGACCGTCGGTTGCATGGGAGTCGAGGGCACCAGTCGGTTCATCAGCTAGAACTAACTGGGGATTCGTTATTAAGGCGCGGGCAACGGCAGCACGCTGTTTCTGACCGCCGGAGACTTCATAAGGATATTTTGCTAATAGGTCTCTGATTCCGAGTTGGGCTGCAATGGGAGTGATTCGTTCCTGCATATCGGTATAAGAACAGCCGGATAATACGAGTGGAAGGAAAATGTTATCTTGCAGGGAAAAGGTGTCAAGCAAATTAAAATCTTGGAATACAAAACCAAGATTGTCACGCCGGAAAGCAGAAATTTCACGTTCTTTAATTGATACGATATTTCTTCCGTTCAGTAACACTTCTCCACTAGTCGGTTTATCAAGAGAGGCGATGATATTGAGCATCGTTGTTTTTCCGGAACCGGATTCTCCCATGATGGCGATATACTCCCCTTCTTCTACTGAAAATGATACATTTGAGAGTGCTTGAACGTGATTGCCCCCAAACCTGGTGGTATATACCTTCTTTAAATTGTTTACTTCTAATATTTTCATAAATTCTCCATTCTTTTAAAAGCCAATATAACTTAGTATGATTTATAGCATCTCAAGGCTCGGAAGAAGTCGGCATAGAAATGATTTATATAGGCTTTCTGTTTTATAGTTTTGCGACAACAGCTGATGATTATTACCTAATCGTACAAGCTGATTACTTAATACTTGATTAGTATAACAAAAAGGAGAAATGCTCAGCCATCGATTCGGCTTACATTTCTCCGGCTAATCTTACGGTTTTGTAAGGTCGAGGCACTTCTGTCACAGATTATTCAACGCTTAGAGTTATAGTATCTAAATTGATCAGTACGCGGGTGCCTTGTCCAAGCGTGGATTCAATGGAAATTTTATGGGAGAGTTTTGATAAAATACGCTTACAGAGGTATAATCCGATGCCGGTTGACTTCTTATCCGCTCTTCCGTTATATCCGGTAAATCCTTTTTCGAATACCCGAGGCAAATCCTCTTCTTGAATCCCGATTCCAGTATCTTCAATTACAAGAGTGTGTTCCATCCGATAGATAGAAATAGAACCCTGATTCGTATATTTAAGAGCATTCGATAAAATCTGCTCAATTACGAAAACAAGCCATTTCTCGTCGGTGAGCACTTGGTAGGATACCGATTCATAATGTAAGCAGATTTTCTTTAGAATGAACAGTTTGGCATATTTACGAACCGCTTGTTTTACGAGTTCATCTAAATCGTATTTTTTCAGAATATAATCAGAAGAGCAGCTGTCTAGTCGTAGATACTGAAGAACCATTTCAACATATTGCTCGATTTTAAATAATTCCATGGAGAGTTCACTGCTCTTGTAGTTTTCTTCTGATTGGAGCAGCAACCGCATAGCAGCAATCGGAGTTTTAATCTGATGAGCCCAGAGGGTATAATAATCAGTCATCTCGCTAGAGGTAGCATCGGCATTCGATACGATTTGAAGTTTGTCAAGATACAAAGCATTAAGGAGCTCCTGATAATCTCGTTCCCAAAGATTCGATGTCTGCGGAAGGTCTTCGATGCTTATGGTGACATGGTTGAGCATGTCATAAAGAATTGTATGCTTTCTATAATATACAGCAAAGTCACAGATTCCAAAAATCATTCCGGCAGCGATACATAATAATGTGGAGTATAAAACAGCTTCTGTTGGAAGTGAGTACAAACGGAAGACAAGTGAAAATAGTACAGCAAATACGCAGAGCATAAATAGTATTTTGAGTCGCTGTTTTATATAATAGCCAATCATATTAAGTCTTTCTCGTTTTTTCATATTAACAAACATACCTTTCTCTCTACCTGCAAACTATAAGCTGCAGGCACAAATTTGTGGGTGAAAGAGCCATCATTCACGCTAAGAACCATGTCTTTTTCTATGTTTGCAAATTTTGTGCTGAAGGCAGATAGTTGTGTGTGAAGATGCTTTTTCTTCACGCTAGCTTATATGATGCTGTGTTACAGCATCTCAAATACCTGGAAGAATTTTTGCTGATTTCCATACTGCCGCTTTCGGTTCAAATAGTAATGAAAGTTTCTTCTTTCAATTTAGCCTACCAGGTATCCGATTCCTTTTTTGGTTTTAATAAAATCTACTAGATCCGCAGCATCTAACTTTTTGCGCAGCCTGGTAATATTAACGGTCAAGGTATTCTCGTCAACATAACTGTCATTTTCCCACAACCTAGCCATAATAGTATCTCGGCTTACCGTCTTACCTTTGTTTTCCATAAGAAGTTGGAGGATTTTATAGTCGTTTTTGGTTAAATCAATCTTTTCGTTATGGTAGGAAAGGGTAGTATCGTTGATATTTAGTATCGCACCCCCGTATTCAAGAAGATGTGTTTGGCCAGCAAAATCATAAGTTCGTCGTAACATGGCCTGAACCTTTGCAGTAAGCACGTTAAGGTCAAATGGTTTTGCTATGAAATCATCACCGCCCATATTCATTGCCATTACAATATTCATGCTGTCGGAGGCGGAAGATACAAATATAATCGGAACTTTAGAAAACTTGCGAATTTCACTGCACCAGTGATAACCGTTATAAAAAGGCAGGGAAATATCCATTAAAACAAGCTGAGGATCGTATTCAACAAAGAAAGTAAGAACTTCTTTGAAATCGGTTATACAAGAAGCCTCACAACCCCAAGTTTCGATATGATTTTTAATTGACTTTGCAATAACAGCGTCATCTTCGACTATTAAAATTTTATGCATTCGGATAGTTCCTTCCTGAATAAATATTCTTATTAATTATATGCGTTTTTTATGTATTCATCAAGGAGAAGGGGAATAAATACATAATAAGTGAATATTAGTACATTATGTCTATTAAAACGCTAAAGTATTAAAAAAATCCTCAAAAAGGGCAAAAAAAAAGTCGCTTATCAACGACAGGAAAAAAAGACTACAAAAAAAGGGCATAAAAAATAAAAAAATCAACATATTTAGTGTTGACAGTAGAAAATAAGTGTGATAGTATGAAAGATGCACTATTGTGGTGTTATATGCCTTATTACTATATATTATAGCATATATATAAAAAATGTAAAGAAGTTTTTTATTCAAGAATTATACTTATTAAATTCAAGGGGTGAAAACGTCAATGGACAAAAACAGAATGCATCCAATTAAGGTTGGAAATAACGTTAGAATGAGTTACTCCAAACAAAAGGAAGTCCTGGAGATGCCAAATCTCATTGAAGTACAAAAGGATTCCTATCAGTGGTTTTTGGACGATGGACTCAAGGAAGTATTTGAAGATATTTCTCCGATCGCGGACTACAGTGGACACTTAAGTTTGGAATTCGTAGATTTTGCACTTTGTGAAGATGACATCAAATATACGATTGAAGAATGTAAAGAAAGAGATGCTACCTATGCAGCTCCTTTAAAAGTAAAAGTGAGACTTCACAACAAGGAAAACAACGAGATTAACGAGCACGACATTTTCATGGGAGACCTGCCATTAATGACAGCGACCGGTACCTTTGTTATCAATGGTGCTGAGAGAGTTATCGTTAGCCAGTTAGTACGTTCCCCTGGCATTTATTATGGAATAGATCATGACAAAATTGGTAAGAAATTATATTCCGCAACAGTAATTCCTAATAGAGGCGCATGGTTGGAGTATGAAACAGATTCCAATGATGTCTTTTATGTTCGTGTCGACCGTAATAGAAAAGTTCCGATTACTACTTTCGTAAGAGCTTTGGGTTACGGTACTAATGAAGAAATTAAACAATTGTTCGGTGATGAACCGAAGATCCTAGCCAGTTTAGCAAAGGATCCAAGCACGGCAAAAGATCCGACTGGAAGTTACCAGGATGGTTTACTTGAGTTATACAAAAAGCTTCGTCCCGGCGAACCGTTAGCGGTTGAAAATGCTGAGTCTTTATTAAACAGCATGTTCTTTGATGCAAGAAGATATGATCTTGCCAAAGTCGGAAGATATAAATTCAATAAGAAACTTCATTTCCGTAATAGAATTGTTAACTGGGTACTTTCAGATGACGTAGTTGATATGACAACGGGTGAGATTATTGCAGAAGCAGGAACTCTTATTGATGATAAGCTAGCAAGACATATTCAGGATGCAGCAATACCTTTTGTTATGATTCAGACAGATGATCATAATGTAAAAGTACTTTCTAACATGATGGTTGATCTTTCTTATTATTTAGAAGGTATCAATAAAAAGGAACTTGGAGTAACAGAAGAAGTTTACTATCCGGTTCTGAAAGACATCTTAGAGAAGCATACTGATATAGAAGAAATTAAAGAAGAAATCAAGAAAAACATTGCGGAATTAATTCCGAAACATATTACCAAAGAAGATATCATCGCTTCCATTAACTATAATATTCATCTTGAATATGGAATCGGTAATGCGGATGATATCGATCATTTAGGAAACAGAAGAATCAGAGCGGTTGGCGAGTTATTACAAAACCAGTACCGTATCGGACTTTCCAGAATGGAACGTGTGGTTAGAGAAAGAATGACTACTCAGGATATCGAGGGAATTTCTCCTCAGTCCTTAATTAACATTAAACCTGTAACTGCAGCAGTAAAAGAATTCTTTGGCAGTTCTCAGTTGTCACAGTTTATGGATCAGCATAATCCTTTGGGCGAGTTAACCCATAAGAGACGTCTGTCCGCACTTGGTCCTGGTGGTTTATCACGTGATAGAGCTGGATTCGAAGTTCGAGATGTTCATTACACCCATTATGGAAGAATGTGCCCTATCGAAACACCAGAAGGTCCTAACATCGGATTAATTAACTCACTGGCAAGCTTTGCTAGAATTAATGAGTATGGTTTTATTGAAGCTCCTTACCGTAAGACAGATAAGACAGATCCGATGAATCCTAAAGTTATTGACGATGTAGTATACTTAACAGCGGATGAAGAAGATAAATTCATTGTTGCTCAGGCAAATGAAGAGCTCGATGAAAACGGTTATTTCGTATCCAATGCAGTATCAGGCCGTTACAAAGAAGAGACTTCAGAATATGACAGACATAAAATTGATTTAATGGACGTATCTCCGAAGATGGTATTCTCCGTTGCTACTGCATTAATTCCTTTCTTGGAAAATGATGATGCTAACCGTGCTCTCATGGGTGCCAACATGCAGCGTCAGGCAGTTCCACTTTTAATTACCGAAGCTCCTGTAGTTGGAACGGGTATTGAAGCAAAGGCTGCAATTGACTCCGGTGTTTGTTCTCTTGCAGAAAAATCAGGTATTGTTGATAAAGTTAATGCAAAAGAAGTCGTAGTTAAAAATGATGATAATACAAAAACTTCCTATCGCATGATAAAGTTTGCCAAGAGCAACCAGGGTACCTGTATCAATCAGAGACCTGTTGTATTCAGAGGCGAACGAGTTACAGCAGGACAGGTAATTGCAGATGGCCCTTCCACTTCAAAAGGTGAATTAGCACTCGGTAAGAACCCATTAATCGGATTTATGACTTGGGAAGGTTATAATTACGAGGATGCTGTATTATTAAGTGAGCGATTAGTACAAGAAGATGTATATACCTCCATCCATATAGAAGAATATGAAGCAGAATCCAGAGACACTAAATTAGGACCGGAAGAAATTACAAGAGATGTTCCTGGTGTTGGTGATGATGCACTGAAAGACCTCGATGAAAGAGGTATTATCCGAATCGGCGCAGAAGTTCGAGCAGGAGATATCTTGGTTGGTAAAGTTACACCAAAGGGTGAAACTGAACTGACAGCAGAGGAAAGACTACTTAGAGCAATCTTTGGAGAGAAAGCAAGAGAAGTTAGAGATACTTCACTTCGCGTACCTCATGGTGAATATGGAATTATTGTAGATGCAAAAGTATTTACAAGAGAAAATGGCGACGATTTATCACCTGGTGTTAATCAGACTGTTCGTGTTTATATCGCACAGAAGAGAAAAATACAAGTAGGAGATAAGATGGCTGGACGTCATGGTAATAAGGGTGTTGT
>JBASOB010000738.1:0-20784 GCA_049657865.1 Mobilitalea sp. | reverse complement strand
TAGTGGATTTATTCAAGGAACCGGACCAAGATACTGTCCTTCGATTGAAGATAAAGTAGTAAAGTTTATGGACAAAGACAGGCATCAGGTATTTATTGAACCGGAAGGAAATTATACAAATGAAATGTATATCGCAGGAATGTCCAGTTCATTACCGGAAGACGTTCAATATCAAATGTACCGTTCAGTAAAAGGACTTGAAAATGCTAAGATAGTTAGAAATGCTTATGCGATTGAATATGATTGTATCAACCCGCTTCAATTAAAACCATCTTTGGAATTCAAAAAGATAAGCGGTTTATTCAGTGGAGGGCAGTTTAATGGAAGCTCAGGATACGAAGAAGCTGCAGCACAAGGCCTGATTGCAGGAATAAATGCAGCACAGAAACTTTTAGGCAAGGAGCCATTAATACTAGATCGTTCTGAAGCTTATATCGGAGTATTAATAGATGACTTGGTTACAAAAGAAACACATGAGCCTTACCGAATGATGACATCAAGGGCAGAGTACAGACTTCTGCTACGGCAAGATAATGCGGATATCAGATTAACAAAAAAGGGCTTTGAAGTAGGACTTATAGCAGAAGATAGGTATCATGAACTTGTGAAGAAAGAAGATTCCATCAAGAGTGAAATAGCCCGTCTGGAGAATACAGGAATCGGCGCAAATAAAGAAGTTCAAGAACTTCTTGAACAACTGGAAAGTACTCCGCTTAATACTGCAGCAACTATGGCCGAACTTATACGTCGGCCGGAGTTAACTTATGAAAAGTTAGAATTAATTGATAAAGATAGAAATGATTTACCGGCAGATGTGGTTGAACAGGTTAATATCAATATTAAATATGATGGATATATAAAACGACAATTACACCAAGTTGAGCAATTTAAAAAGCTTGAATACAAGCATATTCCAGAAAATATTGACTACTCGGTAATATCAAGTCTTCGTATTGAAGCAAAACAAAAGCTAGAAAAATTCCGTCCTATTTCTATCGGACAGGCATCACGAATATCAGGTGTTTCACCTGCAGATGTATCGGTATTGCTGGTATATTTATCTCAGTATAATGCACAGCAGTCTAGACCGAAAGAAGATTAGTATGGTACTGCTTTGTAAGCAGAGAGAAAGGCAGGGTTGTTAATATGAACTATAATGATTATCCGGAAATTAAAGTTTTTACGGACGGACTTAATGAACTAAAAATAGAATTATCAGAGATTCAGATGCAGCAATTTATGGATTATTATGAATTGCTACTCGAGTGGAACAAGGTAATGAACCTTACTTCTATTATTGAATTTAAAGAAGTGATACAAAAGCATTTTATTGATAGCTTGTCTATCATAAAGGTTATAAAATTGACAAAAGAAAAAGTACTTGATGTAGGAACGGGTGCAGGATTTCCAGGAATTCCTTTAAAAATAGCTTTTCCAGAAATAGAAATAGTGTTATTAGACTCATTACAGAAAAGAATTAATTTTTTGGATGAAGTTGTAAATAAATTGAAGCTGGAAAAGGTTGAAACACTCCACGGAAGAGCAGAAGATTACGGGAAAAATATGGAATACCGAGAACAATTCGATCTTTGTGTATCGAGAGCGGTTGCTAAATTGTCTTCCCTATCAGAATATTGCATACCATATGTTAAAAAAGAAGGATATTTTGTACCTTATAAATCAGGTAAAATAGAGGATGAATTAGAAATGTCTCAGAAAGCGCTGGGAATTTTAGGAGCTAAAATTATTGAAATTGGGGAATTCTCATTACCTGGAACAGATATTGAAAGAAAGCTGGTTGTTATTAAAAAGGTTAATGAAACACCATCAAAATATCCAAGGGCGGCAGGAAAACCAACAAAATCGCCACTTTAGTATAATCTACAGTTAGGAGAATGTGATATGTTTATACAGGGAAAAATATTATCTGGTACTGATGATCTTAAAGAAGCTTATGAGATTAGAAGAAAAGTATTTATAGAAGAATATGGAATTTTAGAAAATGAAGAATTTGATAAATTGGATTCGACATCTATGCATGTTATTGTATACGAAGATAATGAATACAAGAAAGCAGTCGCAACCGGAAGAATATATTATGATGGTGAAACTTGTGAAATTGGAAAAATATGTGTATTAAAAGAATTTAGAAATAGAAAATATGGAGATTTTGCAGTCAGAATGTTATTAAACAAAGCGTTTACTTCTGGAATAAGTGATGTATATCTAAATGCAGAAGAGCAGGTAGTAGAATTTTACAAAAAAATAGGCTTTGAGATTATTGGCAGTGAATTCAAGGAAGCAGACATTATACACCGAAAAATGATAATAAATATCAGAAATATTGCTACAACTTGTAATAAATGTAATAAAATATAAAGTATTGCTTGTTTTTTAAATATAATGCTTTTAAATTATGTAAAAATATTATACAATATAGTTAATGAAGTATCCTATGCTACATCTTATACTTTTATATAATATGGTGAGTATAATATAAATTGTTGCCGGATCATAGAAAGGAAGCATTAATAGATGTATGACAACAAACAATATGAGTAATCAAGAAAACAATTTAAGCAAAGATGGTCCTCTATTCATTGAGGCAAAAGCATCTATTGAAGTAGTAAAAAAACTGATTGAGGAATTTGAAGAACAATTATATTCCATTATCGTTCAGCTAAAAGCCCAAAATTCGCTTCTTAAAGATAAAGAGATGGCGTTTAACGAGAAAGAGCGTACAAAGGTTCACAATTTAGATTTATTTTCACCTATCTATAATAAAACGTATGACTCAAATAATCTGGTTATTGAAATAAGAGAAATCAGACATAAAACAGAAGAATTAAGTACCTCGAAAGAGCAACTTGAGAATCGAATTATGGCTTTGAAAGAGACAATTAAATTTGTAGATATATTATCAATCAATACTTTAAGTAAAAATATAGAAACTGATAAAAATAATTTTATAAAGTTTTCAGACAAAGGTCTCAGTATCCTAGAAGCCCAGGAAATAGAGAGACAGAGAATCGCAAGAGATTTACATGATACAACGGTTCAGAATTTAACTAGTTTGGTACATAAATCTGAGTTATGTATCAAGTTAATGGATATAGATACGATAAGAGCAAAGCTTGAACTAACAGCAATGTCAAATACCGTTAAAACGGTTATAAATGACATGAGAGGAATTATATATAATTTAAAACCAATGTCATTAGATGATTTGGGATTAACTGTTACTGTTGAGCGATATGTAAATAGACTAATCGATATGAATAATGTTAAGGTCATACTTAATACAAATATAGAGATTCCAAATATAATTCCGGTTATTAAATTAACATTATTTCGAATTATTCAGGAAGCATGTAATAATGTTATCAAACATGCAAATGCAACAATGATTAAAATTGATATATGCTACAATGAAGATAGGGTTACTGTTTCGATTAATGACAATGGAATTGGATTTGATGTAAAAAAGAAGTATTACGATACTGCAGAGCATTCTAATAGTTTTGGGCTATCTATTATGAGAGAAAGAATTGCATTGTTATCAGGAACTTTAGATATAAGATCAGAAGAACAAATGGGAACTACAGTAATTGTTTCCGTACCATTATCAATAGACGAGGGGGATAAAGATGATTAAGCCAATTAGGGTAATGATAGCAGATGATCATTCTATGGTAAGAGAGGGAATAAAACAATTATTAGAATTAGAAGGTGATATTGTAGTAACCGTAGAGGCAAGTAGTGGGAAACAATGTATTGAATTATTAGATGTAAATAAAGTAGATGTTCTTTTGTTAGATATCAATATGCCGAATATGAATGGGTTACAGGTTCTTCAATATATACGTGAAAATAAAATAAGCATGAAAATATTAATATTAACAATACATAATGAAGTTGAATACTTAATGCGTGCAATTGAAATTGGTGTAGATGGTTATGTTTTAAAAGATTCGGATTCAATTGTATTAAAGAAAGCAATCAATAGTGTTAATCGAGGAGAAACATTTATTCAGCCAGAATTAACACCAATGTTAAAAGAGAAAATGGCTGAAAAAAATAGCATGGGAAGCAGCATCGATGATTCTCTTACAAAAAGGGAAATTGAGGTCTTAAAATTGTTAGCTGAAGGTTTGTTTAATAAAGAAATAGCATATATGCTAGCTATTAGTGAAAAAACAGTTAAAAATCATGTGTCTAATATATTTAAGAAAATCAACGTGTCCGATCGAACCCAGGCTGCAGTATATGCAATTAAAAACAACTTGGTAGATATTTTATAAATAGTTGTAGCAAGAATATAGTGCAATACATCCAGTGGTTATATAATATTAATTATGCTGGTGCGTTGAATAAAACAATAGTAAAGTAAACAAAGTTAATATAATAAGGCTATCTATCAAGGGAATATTTAAAAAATATTCCTTTTTTAATGCGTATAATAATAGAATATAAAGTGAACATAAAATGAAAAGTATTTAAAATAATATATAATTTTATGATATGATGAAAATATTAAGTATAATATACATTGAATAAAGAAGAAAGAAGTGCAAGAAAATGTTTCACGTGAAACACAGCATAATTTTATATTTATATAGCAATTCTTTTATAGAAATCATGATACGGAAAAATGGGTGATTCAAGTGAAACGATTCGTGAGTATTGCTATGACTACTAGGATAAAATGTATATAATAAGGCGGATTGTTAAGCGAACAAAGTTTCACGTGAAACATCGTGAGAAATTATGCTTATATATTAATTGCTTTGCAGTAATTAGGATAAGAGAAGCTGAGTGATTCAAGTGAGACGATTCGTGAGTGTGACTATAACTACCAAGATAAGAGGTGTATAATAGGGAGGATTGTTAAGGGAACCAATGTTTCACGTGAAACATTGTGAGAAATTATGCTTATATACTAATTGCTTTGCCGGAATCGTGATATAGAAAACAGGCCTATTTCAAGTGAAACGATTCGTGGGTGGTTGTTATGACTACCAGGATAAGATGCATATAATAAGGCGGCTTGTTATGGGAATAATGTTTCACGTGAAACATTGCGAGAACTTTAAGCTTATATAATAATTGCTTTGCCGGAATCGTGATAAGGAAAGCAGGGTGATTCAAATGAAACAATTCGTGAGTGCTGCTATAACTACCAGGATAAGAGGTATATAAATAAGGCGGCTTGTTATGGGAACAATGTTTCACGTGAAACATTGCGAGAACTTTAAGCTTATATAATAATTGCTTTGCCGGAATCATGATAAGGAAAGCAGGGTGATTCAAGTGAAACGATTCATGAGTGGTTGCTATGACTACTAGGATAAGAGGTATATAATAAAGCGGACTGTAAGCAAACAGAGAATGTTTCACGTGAAACATAGGATTTAAATAGATTAAAACAACTCTTGATTATTGGATCAAAACATATAAGACTTAATATTATTAGCAATAATCAGTGATTTGCTATAGATATAATAGATATTAGATGTTATAATATTCTTTGTGTAAGCTGATTTGGACTTATATAAATGAATCAAATGATAGATAAATTAAACGACGGAAGGGGTGGAACTTAAAATGGCACGCATAATTGCAATCGCAAACCAAAAAGGCGGAGTAGGAAAGACGACAACAGCGATTAATCTTTCTGCATGTTTGGCTGAAAAGAACAAAAAAGTACTTACAATTGATATTGATCCGCAGGGAAATACTTCAAGTGGATTAGGAATCGAAAAAAACAAGTTAACAAACACAATTTATCAAATGATGATTGGTGCTTGTACGCTAGAAGAATGTAAAATTGCTACAACGATTAAAAATCTGGATATTTTACCCTCAAATGTTAACCTGGCAGGAGCTGAAATAGAATTAATTGGTGTAGAAGGTCGAGAATTTATATTGAAGAAATATGTTGAAAAAATCAGAGATGAATATGATTTTATTATAATTGACTGCCCTCCTTCTTTAAATACATTAACTGTAAATGCGATGACAACTGCAGATACGGTATTAGTTCCAATTCAATGCGAATTTTATGCACTGGAAGGACTAACACAACTTATTCATACAATAAATCTGGTTAAACAACGATTAAATCCTGATTTAGAGATGGAAGGGGTTGTATTTACAATGTTTGATGCAAGAACAAATCTTTCTCTTCAAGTTGTGGAAAATGTTAAAAGTAATCTAAAACAAAATATATATAAAACGATTATTCCTAGAAATGTAAGATTGGCTGAGGCACCAAGTCACGGACTTCCAATTAACCTATATGATCCAAAGTCAGCAGGGTCTGAAGGGTATCGACAATTAGCTAGTGAAGTGATAGAAAAAGATGAAGCTGAAATGTATGCAAAAATGGAACCAAGTGAAATTAAATACCGAACTAAGAAAAAGTAATAACAAGTAAGCAGAGACCTGCCTTTGAGAGAAATAATCAGGCTGGAGTAATGTTGAGATATACAGTATTCACATCATACCGCTTATATGAAAATGTTTTAATCATGTATTGGTTTAGTAATAATTAATAGAAGGAGAATACACATGGCAGTAAAAAAAGGTTTAGGAAAAGGCCTTGATATTATGATACCCGAACAAATTACTAAAAATGAAGAAAAAAATGAGGGTAATGTGTCAAATGAAATATTAATTCATATTAGTGATATAGAACCTAATAAATCTCAGCCAAGAAAAAGATTTGATGAAGATTCACTACAAGAATTAGCTGACTCTATAAAACAGTATGGAGTTATTCAACCCTTGCTACTGCAGAAGCGAGATAAGTATTATGAAATAGTTGCTGGTGAAAGAAGATGGCGTGCAGCAAGACTTGCAGGACTTAAAGAAATCCCTGCAATTATCAAGGATTATACGCAACAGGAAGTAGTTGAAATATCATTGATCGAAAATATACAAAGAGAAAATCTGAATCCAATTGAAGAAGCACAGACTTACCATAGATTAATTGAAGAATTTCAATTGAAACAAGATGAAGTTGCAGAGAGAGTCTCAAAGAGCAGAGCTGCGGTAACTAATTCTATGAGATTATTGAAATTAGATGAACGAGTTCAACAGATGTTAATTGATGAGATGCTGTCAACAGGACATGTACGCGCATTATTAGCAATTGATGATAGTGAAAAGCAATACAGCATAGCATGCAGAATATTTGATGAAAAACAGAGTGTAAGAGAAACTGAAAAATTGGTTAAACATCTTCTAAAGGAGAAACCAATAAAGGACCTTATTCCAGAACCAGAGGATAAATTCATTTATCGAGATTTAGAAGATAAAATAAGAAATATTATGGGAACAAAGGTGTCTATTCACAAAAAGCTAAAAAACAAAGGGTTAATCGAAATTGAATACTATTCTAATGAAGAACTGGAACGCATTATGGACATGTTTGAATCAATAAAATAGGATTAGAAAATTAATAAAACTGACAGATTTTTATTATTAATTCGCTAAGGGATAATATTTAGATTACTAAGGAAAAACAGTGCTATATAATAAAGCACGGAGCAAACAAAATGAGACATATTAATAAACATATAATACCATAAAATACCATAATATGACAGAATAATACATAAACGCAATACTACAAAACTAAAATACTACTCTACTACAGAGCTTCAGAGTTCAGAGTTCAGTGTTCAAAGATATTGAGGTATAGAGTTATAAGGCCTACAGGAATGAGAAGGCCTACATAAATGAGAAGGCCTACATAAATGAGAAGGCCTGCATGAATGAGAAGGCCTACATAAATGAGAAGGCCTACATGAATAAGAAGGCTACATGAATGGGAAGGCCTGCATGAATAAGAACAGGCCTACATGAATGAAAAGTCAACATCAAAATGAAGAATCTAGATTAAAAAGTATTCATTGGAAAATAAAATATGAAAAATTAAAGGAATTAATATTAAAGGGGACATATTGGAGGAAGCATCAGATGAACATTACAGAAGTGATAAATAGCAACGTGGTCTACATTATATTAGGAATGGCAGTATTATCTATTGTTTTATTGATTTTCACTCTTCTGTTATTTATTAAACAGGCAAAGTTAAATAAAAAGTATAAAAAATTCATGTCAGGAGCAACCGGTGAGAACTTGGAAAGCCAAGTGATTGCAAGATTTGCGGATATAGATACATTGAAATCTGATGCGAAGAAAATGAATTCCGAAATGGTTAAAGTAAGAGAAAATCTTATGATAACTTATCAAAAAGTTGGTGTTGTAAAATATGATGCTTTTAAGGAAATGGGCGGAAAACTGAGTTTTGTTTTGGCATTACTCGATCAGAACAATAGTGGTATCTTATTGAACTCCGTTCACAGCAGTAGAGAAGGCTGTTATACTTATTTAAAGGAAATTATTAAAGGGGAGTCTTTCCTAGAACTTTCGGGAGATGAAAAGAAAGCACTTGAACAAGCAGTTAATAGTAGTAATTTTATGGAATAGATAAATTAAAACATTCTTATAAGATAATTTAGTTCTTACTCAATAAGATAAAAGAAATCTTCCTGAATAAGACAAACGAAATCTCCGTTATAAAACAAACAAAATTTCTCCTATAAGATGAACGAAATCTCCTTTATAAAATGAAAGAAATCTTTCCTTATAAGATAAACGAAATTTTTTTCAAAAGATAAACTAAAGGTGCCGCTATAAGATGAAATATTCATCTTATAGCGGCACCTAAATCTTTATATATTAAACATCAAACGATTATTTTGTTTTTTTAGGAACATTTCCTTTACCGTAGTAAGCGGTTAAGTAAAGTCCTTCTAACTCAGATATAAGAGGAAGTCTTGGATTTGCAACGGTACATTGGTCACCGAAGGCAAGATCTGCAAGTGCAGGAACTTTTGCAAGGAAATCTTTCTCTTCAAGGCCATATTCTTTCAAGGTTGCAGGTATTCCAAGGTGTTTATTTAATGCTTCTACTTCACTTGCGAACATTTCAACTGCATCTGCATTGTTTTTCGGTGATTTGCCTAACTTCTTCATTAAATCAAAGATCTTATCTCCAACAATATAACTTTCATATTTAGGGAAGGAGGTAAACTTGGTTGGGCATTCTACTCCGTTATAACGAATTACATGTGGTAATAAGATTGCATTTGCAAGTCCGTGAGGAACATGATATTCGCCACCAAGCTTATGAGCAAGGGAGTGATTTACACCTAAGAAGGCATTTGTGAAAGCCATACCTGCGATAGTGGAGGCATTATGCATCTTTTCACGAGCGATTGGATCAGCTGCGCCTTTATCATAGGAAGGTTTTAAATATTTGAAGACCATATCAATCGCATGGATTGCAAGAGCATCGGTAAAGTCGGAAGCAAGAATTGATACATATGCTTCAAATGCATGTGTCATAACGTCCATACCAGTCCAAGCAGTTGAGTTTTTTGGAACACTCATTACGAAATCAGGATCGATGATTGCTACATCCGGAGTTAATTCATAATCTGCAAGAGGATATTTCTTGTTCTCTTTCGTATCTGAAATTACTGCGAAGGAGGTAACCTCTGAGCCGGTACCTGAAGTTGTAGGAATTGCTACAAACTGAGCCTTCTTGCCTAAGGTTGGGAATTTATAAGTACGTTTACGAATATCAAGGAATTTAAGTGACATGTTCTTGAAGTCAGCTTCTGGATGCTCATAGAATAACCACATACCTTTTGCTGCATCAATTGCAGATCCACCACCAAGTGCAATGATTACATCTGGTTTAAATTTATTCATTTCCTCAACACCACGCATGATTGTTTCGAGGCTTGGATCTGGCTCTACCTGATCGAAGATTTCACAATGAACATAATCCGTACGTTTTCTCAATTGATATAATACTTTATTTACATAACCAAGTGATGTCATAGCTGGATCAGTTACGATAAATGCTTTTGATATTTCTGGCATTTTTGAAAGGTAAGCGGTTGATCCAGATTCAAAATATATTTTATTAGGAACTTTAAACCACTGCATATTATTTCTCCTCTTAGCGACACGTTTGTAATTTACTAAATCGACAGCGGATACGTTATGAGTTGTTGAGTTTCCACCATAAGATCCACATCCAAGAGTAAGGGAAGGCATATTAGTGTTATATAAATCGCCGATTGCACCATGAGTAGATGGTGAATTGACAAGGATACGACCGGTTCTCATTCTTGCGGAGAATTCATTGATTACTTTTTCGTCAGTTGAATGAATTACAGATGAATGGCCAAGTCCACCAAGATCTATCATTTTAATACATAACTGCATACCATCTTCAACATTCTTTGCCTTTAATACAGCAAGAACTGGTGATAATTTTTCTTTTGATAATGGATATTCAGGACCAACGCCCTCAATTTCAGTACATAAAATCTTGGTGTCCTCAGGAATTTTAATTCCTGCTAATGCAGCGATACTATAAGGAGCCTGACCTACAATTGCAGGATTTACTCCGCCGGTGGTAGGGTTGATTACTACTGGTTCAAGAAGTTTAACTTCTTCTTTGGTCGCAAAATAACATCCAGCTTTTTTCATAAGATCAACTACTTCTGTATATACACTTGCTTCAATGATTGCTGCCTGCTCGGAAGCACAGATCATACCATTATCAAAGGATTTGGATAATACTAAGTCATTTACGGCACGTTTTAAATTTGCAGTTTTTTCTATAAAACAAGGTACGTTTCCAGGACCAACGCCGAGTGCAGGTTTACCACAAGAATAAGCTTGCTTTACCATGCCAGAACCACCGGTTGCTAAAATCATGGATACGTCTGGATGATTCATTAATTCTTTCGTTGCATCGATAGAAGGATATTCGATCCATTGGATACAGTTTTTTGGAGCGCCGGCTTTCAGTGCAGCTTCATAAACAGTTTTTGCAGCTTCAACGGAACACTGCTGTGCACCTGGATGGAATCCAAAGATGATTGGATTTCTTGTTTTGATACATGTAATACTCTTGAACATCGTGGTTGAGGTAGGGTTTGTAACCGGTGTAACTCCAGCTACAATACCAATCGGTTCAGCGACGATCATGTAATCTTCTTCTTCATTATCTTCTATCACGCCTACTGTTTTTTGATATTTAATGGAATGCCATACATATTCGGTAGCAAATATATTTTTTGTTATTTTATCTTCGTAAATTCCTCTTCCAGTTTCTTCAACTGCCATCTTAGCAAGAGATTGTGCTTTTTCAAGTCCCGCTAAAGCCATTTCGTGTACGATGTTATCTACTGTTTCCTGATCAAGAGCTAAAAAATCATTTAATGCAACAAGAGCATTTTTAACTAATCCATCTACATGTTCTTTTGGTGTTGGTTGATTTATCTTTGTCATTTTAAAATCCTCCTTATTTGGTGGTTAATCGCTTGTTAAATAATTAACACATTGTTTATAAGATGAATATAACACTAAAAAAAGGTTTTGTAAAGCACTTTGTGAAAGAAATAACAATCAAAAAATATATCTTTTTTGATGGAAAAATATAAAATATATACAATAGTATCCGAAATATGATAATATAAAGGGAAAGAAAAATTGATATTCATTATAGAAGCGACCATATATACGTTATAGTAGGTAAAAAAAGTACTAAGATGTAGTTACTTTGTCTTATTGTAATAAACACATAAATAATAGAACATAGACATAACGAAAAGCGTGGACATTTAATAGGAGGTATTTATGAGAATCATCTCATTAGATTCTGTCAAAGGAAATGAATTGTTGGCAAAAGATATCATTAATGCGAATGATTCTGTTTTAATGATTGCAGGTACCATTGTAAGAAAAGAATATGTGAAACGTCTTAAGGAACTAAATATTGAGTATATTTATGTGGAAGATGAGATTGCACAGGGTGTGAATCTTACTAACAGCTTGGAGCTTCAGATTAAGGAACAGTGCCAGCAGGCGACCAGAGATATTCTTCTGAAGTATTCTTATCATAATGATACAGAACTTGAGGATATTAAGGTAGTCGCTGATGAGATTATATATGATATTATGCAGGAACCCCAGGTAATCTATAATCTGTTTAGTATTCGTGAGAAAAGCGAGAGTACATATTCGCACTCCTTAAATGTGTGTGCTCTTTCGGTAATCCTTGCAGTTAAATTAAAATTAGCTAAAACTAAAATTCGAGATATCGCAATCGGATGCTTACTTCATGATATCGGATTCACCTATATGTCGATGGATTATCATAATTTGAATATTAAAACATGTACCGAGCAGGAACGGACAGAAATTATGAAGCATATCATATATGGATATTCCGCAATTGAAAAGATGGAATGGCTGACACAGGCATCAAAAGATATTATTATCAGTCATCATGAACGTCTGGATGGATCAGGATACCCGTTTCATATTAAAGCTGATCGCATTAAAATGGGAAGTAAAATTGCGGCAGTCTGTGATGAATTTGATAGTTTGGTGTATGGCAACTTAACGACAAAGATTAAAGTCCATGATGCAATTGATTTTATTGTAAGTCAATCCGGGGTGCTGTTTGATTTTAACGTAGTAAAAGCTTTTGTTGATTCCGTTGCGGCATATCCGACCGGTTCCTTAGTTATTACTAATATGGAAGAAACAGGTATTGTTCTTAGGCAGAATCCCAAATGTCCAACAAGACCAATCATTAGGATTATCATAAATGCAGAAGGTGATAAAGTTACGGAGTGGGTAGAAAAAGATTTGACAAAGGAATTGACGCTATTTATCACGGATACGATAGTAGAGTAATCGAAAGATTGACAAACATGAGGATTACTATGTTCTGCATGTGGATAAAAGGTAGAAATGGAAGGATTATTGTGTATAAGTCATGTCAATTGAAAGAAGTCAGCGAGGAGAAGGTGCTTTCTTCTTTCTTTTATGCGCGTTTACCCAATATGTACTCTTGCCAGTTACGAGAAAATATGATATAAATAATTATTACATTATAATAGGTATTTTAACATAACACATACAATATTGATATAGTTGTTTAGCCAGTAGTGATAGGAAGTGAAAATATGCATAGTTATTTAAGAGCAGTAGGATTTAGTAACGTTAATAATAGAATGGAATTAAATCAATTAATGGAGAGTATTATGGAGAACTCCACCAAAAAAAGAACCATAAATATGAGTGACAACGCCAGTTTAACGGAAATATTCATGGAGTATGGCGATGGAATCGGAATTACCCTTCGAGGTGAATATGATGAAAATAATAAATTTCATATGGAACATTATTTTCCATGTGTCACAGGACAGAATGTAAGTACCCGAGAAGAAGTTGGAATAAATAAGCGCGTAGATGCAGAAGCATACACAGGAATGTGCGATGATTTCCGTGTAGGTGTTTCTTTGATTTTTTATTTACAGAATGTAATCGATTATATTGAGAAGAAGAATCAGAAAATGCCGATGGGAACACCGTTTCCAATTACCTTGGCCGCCTTATCTTTAGAAGGAAGAATTCTTTTACCAATTCAGATGGATGAAGTAACAGTCCGTAATATCAGCGCGGAAGCGAAGCACCGTAATAACTTGATTACGGAAGCAAAAAAAGGCAATCAGGATGCAATCGATAACCTGACCATAGATGATATTGATACTTATGCAATGGTATCAAGAAGAGTGAAAAAAGAAGATGTGTATTCTATCGTGGATACTTCTTTTATTCCTTTCGGTTCAGAATCAGACAATTATAGTGTAATTGCTGCAATATTAGAAAGCAATCTGATCGTGAATACGCAGACGAAAGAAGAGATATATGATTTACAGCTGTCTTGTAATGATATTCCTTTTCGTTTATGTATCAACAAGGAGGACTTACTTGGTGAGCCTATTGTTGGAAGAAGATTTAAAGGTAATATATGGATGCAGGGAAGTATTATGTTTTCAGATCAAGATAAGGAATGAACACTATCTTAAGTAAGATACAAGTTTTGATAAGATATTGACTTAGGCGGCAGGAAATAGTAGAATAGGTACGTTGCGTAATGATACCTGCAACTTCGCAGGATATGGTGTAGCGTCTAAGCTATCATAAGTTTGAGACCGCCTTCCTATCTTTATGTATTGAAAAAGAAAGTGTTCTCATAGTTAAGTGGATATAACAGGGACCTCCTAAGTCTCAGTCCCCAGTTCGACTCTGGGTGGGAACGTTACAGAAAGCCTTTTCTTATAAAAGGCTTTATTTTTTTGCGCAAAAAGACAATGGATCAGAAAGACTTTTTTTGCGACTTTACACAAACTTTACATAAACTATACATTACTGTGGTATCTGATACATCGGATTAATGATATGTTATTATTGAACGGTAACGACTTATCAGAACTTCAACAGGAATTTTATTAGAAATCCTTGTTGAACTTCCTTTCGGTAGGCTTTATTTGGAAGAATTAGTTGGAAGAAGATTTAGTAAATGGAGGGCAATATGAAGAAATCGAAGTCAATGGGTTTACTATTTACAATATTATTAGGTGTCACAATGTTTGGTGCCTGCTCAAATCAACAGACAGATACAGGGGAAACGGCGGATACGACAAATACTCCAGGAAGTGATTCTACGAATTTCAGCGGAGCAATTACAATGGCAGGATCAACCTCGATGGAAAAGCTAGCGAATGCGGTGGCAGAATCATTTATGATAAAATACCCAAAGGTAACCGTAACTGCTGAATTTACTGGATCCAGTGCAGGAATCGAAGCAGTGACAGCAGGAACCGCGGATATAGGAAATGCTTCTAGAAATTTAAAAGACAGTGAAAAAGAGGCTGGTGTAGTTGAAAATATTGTCGCAATTGATGGTATTGCAGTTATTATAGATAAAACGAATACGAAGACTGATATTACAAAAGAGCAGTTGATCCAAATCTATACAGGTGAGGTTAACAATTGGAGTGCAATAGGAGGAGATGATCTTCCAATCGTTGTAGTGGGAAGAGAATCAGGATCCGGAACTAGAGGAGCTTTTGAGGAATTACTGGGAATCGAAGATTTATGTAAATACTCGAACGAGATTAACAGTACCGGCGGGGTTATGGCAAAGATATCTTCGACACCAGGTGCAATTGGATATGTGTCTCTCGACGTAGTTGATGATACGGTTGCTGCCGCAGACATTGACAGCGTGGCACCAACGGAAGAGAATATTAAAGCAGGGTCTTATCTGCTCAACCGTCCTTTTGTTATGGCGACAAAAGGAGAGATTTCAGAACAGTCTGAATTAATAAAAGCCTTCTTCGACTATTTAAGTTCAGAGGATGGAAGGGCGTTAATTAAAAAGATGGGATTAATCAATGTAGATTGAAAGATTACCTGCTTCAAGGCAAATGACATTAGGAAAATGCAAGAACGTATTCAAATTACTCTTTTAAAGAGCGATTAATAATCATTGAAATGAAAAGGAGTTAGAATGAGAGATAATAGTATTTCGATTATTGGTAGTTATAAAACAAAAAATACGGTAGAAAAAATTGCAGCAATTGTTTTTAAAGTATGCGCATTTTTTGCAGTATTAGCAGTTTTCGCAATTACGCTTTATATGATAATCAGTGGAACACCAGCAATTTTTGAAGTAGGACTGAAGGAAATTTTATTCTCGACACTATGGGCACCAAACGCAGCAACTCCAAGTTATGGTATTTTATATGTTATTTTAACTTCTATTATTGGTACATCACTTGCAATTCTGATCGGTGTGCCGATTGGTGTAATGACTGCTATATTTTTAGCAGAAACAGCACCGAAGCAGTTGGCTAGAATCGTAAAACCCGCTGTTGAATTGTTAGCTGGTATTCCATCTGTTATTTATGGATTGCTGGGTATTCTGATATTAAACCCATTTATTTATAAATTAGAACGAATCGTTTTTAAAGGTTCGGAAACACATCAATTTACCGGAGGCTCGAATCTGATTTCGGCGGTACTTGTACTTGCGGTCATGATATTACCGACTGTAATTAATATTAGTGAATCGGCATTACGTGCTGTACCAGCACACTATAAACATGCGTCACTTGCACTTGGAGCAACACCGATACAGACAATATTTAAAGTCATACTTCCAGCAGCAAAATCCGGAATTATGACGGCTGTTGTACTTGGAGTCGGCCGTGCAATTGGTGAAGCTATGGCAATTAGTTTGGTAGCGGGTAACGGGGCAAACCTTCCACTTCCGTTTAATTCGGTTCGTTTCTTAACGACAGCGGTTGTAAGCGAGATGTCTTATGCGGCAGACACCCATAAGGATGTTCTTTTTACGATCGGGTTAGTTCTCTTTGTGTTTATTATGTTGATTAATCTGTTGTTGAATAAAGTGATGAAGGGAGGGAATAAAGATGCCAGCTGAAATTAGTATTTACAATAAACGTATTCGTCCTTTGGATGGTCTTGCACACGGAATTATATATTTTAGCGCCTCCATCTCGATTTTCCTACTCGCAGGTATTGTAGGGTATGTCACAGTAAGAGGAATTTCCTCAATCAGTTGGGACTTCCTTACGACAGTACCAAGTTCAATCAACGGAACATTTGGTATCGCAGGAAATATTGTGAACACCTTATATCTTATTATTCTAACTTTATTAATTGCGATTCCTTTTGGAGTCGGAGCAGCAATCTATCTGAGTGAATATGCAAAGCCAGGTAAAATTGTACGATTGATTGAATTTACAACAGAAACACTTTCGGGTATCCCGTCAATTATCTTTGGTTTATTCGGATCCGTATTCTTCGGTATCACTCTGAACCTCGGATTCTCGATTTTAACAGGTGCATTAACACTTTCGCTTATGGTTTTACCTTTGATCACAAGAAATACGCAGGAGGCTCTTAAAACAGTCCCAGACAGTTACCGAAGCGGTGCACTTGGAATTGGGGCAACAAAATGGTACATGATTCGTACAATCTTACTACCCTCTGCTATGCCGGGTATCATTACGGGAATTATTCTCTCAGTAGGACGAATTGTTGGAGAGTCAGCAGCGCTTTTATTTACAGCAGGAAGCGGATTTTTACTTCCAAAAGTTGGCAACTATGGAGAAGGATTATTGCAGAAGGTACTACAGCCAGGAGGATCACTTACGATACAGTTATTCCTCAGCATGGAGAAAGCGGAATATGATCAGGCTTTTGGAATCGCACTGGTACTTCTTATCATTGTATTTGGAATTAATATGCTGACGAAATATTTATCGAGTAAGTTTAATGTTAATAAATTATAGGAAACATACGAAGCATAGGCAAATCACTAATCTCAAAATCACCTGAGTTTCATATAATTATGGAGGGAATTATGTCAAAAGATAAAATTATAACGAAAGATCTGAATCTGTACTATGGCACCAATCATGCACTGAAAGAAGTTAATATGAATATAAAGGAAAAATCGATTACTGCTTTTATCGGACCATCCGGCTGCGGTAAATCAACTTTTCTAAAGACGATAAACCGCATGAATGACCTGATACCGGGAGTGAAAATTGATGGACTCGTAACGTTAGACGGAGAAAATATATATGATCAAAGAGTAGATACGACGTTACTTCGCAAGAAAATCGGCATGGTATTTCAACAGCCGAATCCATTTCCGATGTCCATTTATGACAATGTTGCTTACGGGCCAAGGATTCATGGAATTAAATCAAAGGCAAAACTGGATCAGATCGTAGAAGAAAGTCTAATCGGAGCTGCACTTTTTGAAGAAGTAAAGGACCGACTTAAAAAATCTGCACTGGGATTATCCGGTGGACAACAGCAGAGACTATGTATTGCAAGAGCATTAGCGGTAGAACCTGAGGTTCTGCTTATGGATGAACCAACGTCCGCATTAGATCCAATCTCTACCTTAAAAATTGAGGATTTAATGAGTGACTTAAAAGATAAGTACACCGTGGCAATTGTAACGCACAATATGCAGCAGGCAGCTAGAATATCGGATTATACGGCATTCTTTTTAGTAGGAGAAGTAGTGGAATTTGAGACTACGGATTCCCTCTTTACAAGACCGAGAGATAAACGAACAGAAGACTACATCACCGGAAGATTTGGTTGATGCTGGTATTTGACATGGATTGTCAGAACAACTATAATTGATAAAAGAGGAGGATTATATTATGACCGCTCGTTTAAGTTTTGAACATGAATTGGATATATTAAGAGAGAATCTGATAGAAATGGGACAACTCATTGAATCAGCAATAGAGAAGACATTAGAAGCATTTGAAACACAGAATGAGGTATTGTCAAATGAGATTATTGAGGGTGACCGCAATATTAATGATATGGAGAAGACGATTGAAGCCAGATGCCTGTCACTTATTCTAAAACAGCAGCCAGTAGCAAGAGATCTTCGCGTCGTTACGACAGCCTTGAAAGTGGTAACGGATATGGAACGTATCGGTGACCATGCTGCAGATATTGCAGAATTAATCATCCGGGAAAAAAGAGTGCCGATTTATAATTTGACAAAAAACATTCCTGAGATGGGGAAAGTCGCAAAAAGTATGGTTCATGATGCAGTGCAAGCATTTACGACGATTAATGTAGAACAAGCAAGAGAAATTATGATAAGAGATGATATTGTAGATGATTTATTTGATAAAGTGAAAGAGGAAGTAGCATTTTTACTTCGAGCTTCCAACGAACACGTAGATCAGTGTGTAGATACTCTTATGATAGCAAAATATTTTGAACGAATCGGAGATCACGCCGTTAATATATGTGAATGGACAGAGTTTCATGAAACAGGATCTGTAAATAATATAAGAATCCTATAGAAGAGGAAACATATATGGAAAAAATCTATGTGATTGAAGACGATGAGAGCATCCGGGAACTGTTAAAAGCGGCACTTGAGGGCTTTGGATATCATATTCTGGCTTATGAAGCTGCAGAACCGGCACTGGAAAATATGAAGATCGAGATACCAGATATGGCAATCTTTGATGTGATGCTTCCAGGAATGGATGGACTGTCGGCCATTCGCCTGTTCAGGAAAGATGCATTACTGAAACATATTCCAGTTATCTGCCTGACAGCAAGGGACAAAGAAATCGACAAAGTAATCGGGTTAGATGTTGGAGCTGACGATTATATCACGAAGCCGTTTGGGGTATTAGAACTTACGGCAAGAATCAGGTCGTTGCTTAGAAGAACCGGAAAAGAAGTAACCGCTGACCTTATCAAGATAAACGATCTTACCATTAATCCAGGAACAAGAGAAGTAAAAAAAGATGACAAAGCAATCGAGCTTACGTTTAAAGAATACGAACTTTTATTATACTTAATTGAACATGATTCGAAAGTCGTGTCCCGAGATGAATTGCTGAATAAAATCTGGGGATATGAATATGACGGTGAGTCGAGAACGCTGGATATTCATATTAGAACGTTGAGGCAGAAGCTGGGCGAAACCGGGATGGACTGTATACGGACGGTGCGCAGCGTGGGCTACCGATTTGTGAAGGATATATCCTAAATTCGATAGGATATACAGAGATGGGGGTAACATGAAAAAAGCAATTTTTCGCAACTTCACCATTATTTTGTCAGTTGCACTTATCTTAAGCGGCATTATTTTTGGTGTATCGATTAGTAACATTATACAAGAGCGAGCAGAGGAGGATCTGCTTTATTCCTTGAAAATAGCTGATCATAGTATCGATTATGATGGTGACCTGAAGGATCAGATTGAGAGACTGAAGGGTGTTGAAGGAAAAGAACACACCCGGTTTACGGTCATTGATCTCAAAGGCAATGTAGTGGCAGACAGTGAGATTGATAATGCTGTTTCTATGAAGAATCATGGGAATAGGGAAGAAATCAAAGAAGCGCTGCAAAGTGGTGCGGGATTTGCCAGACGTAAATCGGAAACTTTGAATGTATCGATGCTTTATGTGGCAGCTATTTCGGCAAATGAAAGTTATATCTTGCGGGTCGCTGTTCCGTTCTCTGGAATTGAACAATATTTTTTCCTTCTACTTCCGGCTATTTTAATTAGTATTGTATTAACGCTTCTCATTGCCACTATTTTGGCAAACCGGTTTGCAGGATCAGTAACGGAACCTGTAAACGAGATTGCTGAGGAAATGCTGAAACTGAACGAAGATAATCCTGAATTCCACTTTGACCATTATCAATACGATGAGATGAATGTAATTGCGGAGACTACCCTTGCGATGTCAGAAGCTGTCGGTGAATCAAAGAAGCAGATTGATTTTGAAAGAATGGTTCGGCAGGAGTTTTTTGCGAATGCCTCCCATGAACTCAAAACTCCGATTACCTCAGTGCGGGGTTATGTGGAATTATTAGAAAATGATATGGCTGCGGATGGAGAAATGAAAAAGGAATTCCTCTCCAGGATCAAGAGAGAAACGATTAATATGACGAACTTAATCAATGATATCCTGATGATTTCAAGACTTGAAACGAAAGAAGTCGAAGTCGTTCTATCTCAAGTCCGCATCTGCCCTTTACTCGGAGAAGTATGTGCGACGCTGAAACCCTTAGCAGCAGAATGCAAGGTTACAATTAGTACGAACTGCAGACCGGTAGAGATAAAGGCAAATCTGGAGCATATCAGGGAATTGTTTACTAACCTAATTACAAATGCCATAAAATATAATAAAACTGACGGTAAAGTGAAAATCACAGTAACAATGGAATCACATGAAATGGTTTTGATCATTGAAGATACCGGAGTTGGAATACCAGAGGAAGAACAACAACGTGTTTTTG
>JBASOB010000737.1:0-4021 GCA_049657865.1 Mobilitalea sp. | reverse complement strand
TCATACATCCAGGTAATTACCAGGTTCGTATCCTCAAGCGGTGCAGGATATTTTGCTTCGGGTGCAAGCCGATAGGAGAAGTTCACTACAGCGAATCCTCTTTGTGCTAAATTCATGCCATAGAACTGATACACCTCTTTGTCACCATATACCCAGCCACCACCATGTACAATTACGATCACGGGAAGCTTCCCGCTTTCTGCTTTGGGGCGATAGACATCCAGAACATTCCACACGGAATCCGGTCCATACTGAATATTATTAACTCTTTCAATGTCCTCCGGAGTACATAAGCCTGCATCCCTCTTCGCATCTCCCTCACCAAACTCTTTTCTTAATTTATCACTTGCCTGCGACATCGTTATCATCCTCCTGTCATAGTATTTGTAAGGAAATATTCATAATTCATTACAATAAAATCTTGCAATCTATTGTCTTTTTTATTTCTTGCCCTATATTTTATCTCTTGTCTTCTATTTTATCTCTTGCCTTCTATATTCCCCAATTGTTTTCCCCGTACAACGCTTAAACACCTTACAGAAGTATGTGATATTAAAGTATCCGCACCGTTCTGCGATATCCTTAATCGTCAGATTCCGGTTGGCAGACAGCTTCTTTGCTTCGATCATTCGAACCATTGACAGATATTCGACAAAGGTCTGCCCGGTTTTATTCTTAAAGATATGGCTCAGATAATAAGAACTGATTCCCACCTGTTTTGCACAGTCAATCAGTGATATATCATCTGTGAAATATGCCTTCACATATTCCTTCGCTTTCGCAATATAGGATTCAATTTTGTCAGTACTTTCTTTTATCAGCACATTCTCTGCCAGTCCGTCAACTTTGAGTTCCCTTATACTGTTATGATAGGAATTCCGCATGGAGGAAAATGAATCATAGACATTGCCTACTCCGTAGAGATATTCCACTCCAACTTTTTCTCCTAAGCACTTTGCAACAAGTAACGCGATTTCTTCACACCAGCTCTTCTGCTTGTCCTGCTCTAGTTCCTTCGGCACGATAAACATTACGACGATGCTGTGTTCCGTAATTGTAGTGAGGAAATCACAAATACCCTCCAGTACCTTATTCAGCTCATCATTCAGCACTTTTCTGCTGATGTCTTCCTTCGTCTTTGGAAGAAACGTTGCAATGCAGCCATAGGAAAAATCGATGCAGTTTATGCTGCAATAGGTTTCAAAGTCCTCCTCGTCACAGGTTCCCGAGAAAATCGACATTAAGATTTCATTGCCGAGAACAGGATTCAGTACACTAAGTGCAGATTTCAGATGACTCTGCTTCTTATTCTCTTCTTTCTCAGTTTCAACGGTTCTGCATAAACGATTGATTACTTCGATGCTTTCTTCTCTTTTGCCTGGTTTTAATAAATAGCCATCCGTTTTTAAGTCCAAAGCCTTTTTCACATATTCAAAATCACTGTAAGCAGTATTGATGATAAAATGAGTTGCGCATTCTTTGTGCTGTAATAGTTCAATTACTTCGATTCCTGATAAGCCCGGCATACAGATATCCACGATTGCAATATCAGGTTTCATTTGCTCTAGCATATGCTTCAATTCAATTCCATTCCCTGCTAATCCTGCAATCACGATACCAGGAAACTCTTTTCTTATGAATAATTCTAAGCTCTTCAGTGATACTGGTTCATCATCTGCAATCACCATTGTTAGATTCATATTTTCACTTCTCTTCCCTCGGAAGCGAGATCACAATTTTCAGTCCCGGATTCATATTTTCCAATTCAAATTGCACGTCCTCATGATAGAACAATTGTAGTCTGCGGTAAATGTTACGGATTCCGATGTGTGTATTGGATGAGTTATTTTCATAAATGTCTTTATAGATATCCTGAATCTGTTCTTCGGTCATGCCAACTCCGTTGTCTCTGACTTCCAAGCAAATCCCATTCTCTGATTGATATGCCTTAATCCAGACACAGCCGCCACTTAATTTCATGGCAATACCATGCTGTATCGCATTCTCTACGATCGGCTGCAATATCATGCAGGGCATTGAAAAGTCCAGCGCCTGATCGTCCACCTCGAAGGAATAAGCATATCTGCCTCCATAGCGATACTCCTGAATTGCAACATATTCCTTAAGATTCTGCATTTCCTTCTCTAGCATCACGGTCTTCGATATGTTATCCAGATTATATCGCAGGAAGGAAGCTGTAATTTCCATCAGCTCTGCCGATTGATCCGCATTCTCAATACGTGCTAAGGAGGATATCATGTTCAAGGTGTTAAACAGGAAGTGCGGATTCACCCTTGATTGCAGGAAATCCAGATGATTCTTCTGCAGATCGCTGTAAATGCGCAGATTTTCTATTTCTGCTGCAGATAAGCGTTCCCTTATATCTGAGTTCTCCTCGATCTTACGCATCTGGGACTGTATAATCTGGATCATGCTGTTAAAGGCACTGGCAAATTCCTCAAATTCATCATTGCTGCCTATTTGAATCAATTCCGCCTGAAATACATCTTTCTCGATAGAGTTGACGCCCTTCATCATCTTTGCAATCGATGAGGATACTCCCCTGATTACGCGGTATAGATAAATTGCACAACAGATTATCATAAGCAATAGTATTACTATCTGGAAGATCGTGATTACTCTTTGCAGGAGGCTTAATTGCTTTTCCATATCGCTTAATATACTAAGTTTTGCAGAATATACATTTTGAAAACAGATATTAATATAGGAATAGGTTTCCTGCAAATCAGTATACTGGCTTTCTAACTGCTCATAATCACTGGTATTACGCTCCTCACTGCTGAGATATTCTTGCAATTCTTTCATCAAACTATCACTTTTTAACACATAGGTTTCCACTGTCATGTTGGTATCTGCCGTCTCACGTAAAAAGTTCTTGTTCACCTGCAGATTTGTCTTCTTCAATCTAGTTTCAACCGTTACTTTGTTCGCGAAATATTCTTCTGTTCCTGCTTCCGATAGGTATAGATAGCTTAAATTTACGCTGTCATTTAAGTCCTTTACTGACTTCTCCAGATCATTGACCACAGAGAGTTCTGCCGTCGCCCTTGAATACTGATGTGAGATATATTGATTGCTAACCACTGTTGTTAGCAGAAATAATATAACGAAGAATCCGACAACCACATAACCCGCTGAATATTTACGTTCTACTGTATTTAGAAATCTAGGTTTTTTCATGGCAGGACCTCATCATAGTTATCGCTTGTCACCCACTGCATATCCGTATAAATAATGTCTGAGCTATAGTTCCCTGTCTGGATATAGTTTGCGATTTCCTCCACTACACTGCGTCCCATTTGATCGGTATCCTGTTGCACGATACCATCAATGACACGGTTTTTAACTCCGGTATCAATATCGAATCCCATGATATATTTATAATCTGATCTGCGTTCAGTATATAATTGACTTAGTGTCTGCGCCCCGGTTCCTTCGATACAGACCAGGGTATCCGCCTTTTCCTGAAGTTTCTGATAAAGATTCATAAAGGTAAGTCCATCATAATTATCATACTGAAGATCCACGATTTCTATTCCTGTATAACCTTTTACTACCTCCATAAATCCGCTCAATCGCTGTTCCAGATTCAAGTATCCGGATTCTCCGGACACAACTGCAACTTTTGCCGTTCCCTCTGTCATTTCAACTAATTTCTCACCAATTAATTGTCCTGCTGCATAATTATCAGTTCCAATGTAGAGATGATTTGGAAAATCTTTCAAATCCGTATCAACGCAAATAATCTTAATTCCCTGATCATAGGCTTCCTGCAAAGCGGTTCTAAATTCTGGATCTTCATTTCCCTGAATCACGATTACATCCACCTGTGCGGTGATCTGCTGCTTGAGTATCTCCGTCATCTGCGGGATATTGTAGTTCAGCTGCGGAATCATCGTACTGATATTAATATTATATTCTGTTCCTATCTTCTCTTGTTCCTCTTCAATTCCCTCTGCCACCAGGCACCAATAGCCGTCATCATTATGCGGTAGAATAA
>JBASOB010000736.1:0-3561 GCA_049657865.1 Mobilitalea sp. | reverse complement strand
GACTTTTTCTTACGTCTAACGCTTGGCTTCTCATAATGCTCCCTTTTACGGATCTCCTGTTGGATACCGGCTTTCGCGCAGTTTCTTTTGAATCTGCGGAGAGCACTATCTAATGTTTCATTGTCTTTTACGATTACATTTGACATAGTCTCACACCTAACCTCCCTCCAGTTGCGTATTGTGCGTATACAACTGTTTGGGTATTTTTTGAATAGCACTATTTAGATTATATAATCGGAGAGGCTTGTTGTCAATGGTTATTTCAAATATTGTATATTATTTATGCAATATCGATTATAACGCACACTTCTCCGTATAATTTTTTTGATATTAATTCGAATGAATAGACTTAGTATCTATTATCTAATAGTTTCAAAAATACCTACTCTATTTGATTTGAGCACCTAAAACCTCTTTTGCTGTTGCGATTACTTGATCAATGCCTGTTGCATCTTTACCACCGGCCTGAGCCATGTTCGGTCTTCCACCACCACCGCCACCAACTATAACTGCGAGTGATTTGATTAAGTTTCCGGCATGTGCGCCCTGTTTCATAGCGTCCTCGGTAGCCATCGCAAGTAAATTAACTTTATCCGGAGCTGTAGAAGAAGCAAGAATGATTACGCCTTCTCCTAATTTCTCCTTTAACTGGTCGCCAAGATTACGAAGTTCGTTCATATCAACATCTTTTACCTTGACAGCGAGTAATTTAACACCCTTTACATCAATTACCTGATCTTTTACATCTCCAAGAGAATTGTTTGCAAGCTTGCTCTTTAACTTCTCGTTTTCGGATTTTAATAATTTGATTTCCTCCAAAAAACTTTCAATCTTGTTCGTTAAAAGAGTCGGCTCTGTTTTAGCTGCCTTTGCCGCATTATTTAATTCATTCTCTAGTTCTTTATAGTATGCAAATACTCCATTGCCGGTCAAAGCTTCAATCCTTCTGACCCCGGCTGCAATACCTGCTTCTGAAATTATCTTAAATACTGTAATCACGCCTGTATTGGCAACATGTGTACCACCGCAGAGTTCCTTACTGTAATCACCCATGGATACTACGCGCACATCGCTTGCATACTTCTCGCCGAATAATGCCATAGCACCGGTTTTCTTTGCTTCTTCCACGTTCATTACCTGTGTATTTACAGGAAGACGATTGGTAATCTGCTCATTTACCAGTTTTTCCACTTCAAGAATTTCTTCCAGTGTTAATGCGGAAAAATGAGTAAAGTCAAAGCGCAGACGATCCTCGGATACCAAGGAACCTGCCTGTTCTACATGACTACCAATTACTGTTCTTAGTGCCTTCTGTAAAAGATGAGTCGCACTATGATTTTTTTCGGTTGCTATTCTTTGCTCGTTATTTACTGTTAAGGTAACCGTTTCTTGTACTTTGAAAATTCCTTTTAATACAGTACCGATATGTCCAACTCTGCCACCGAGAAGCTTGATTGTATCCTCAACCTCAAATTCAGCATCTTTCGTAGAAATGATACCGGAATCTCCTGCCTGTCCGCCCATCGTTGCATAGAAAGGTGTTTCTTCTACTAATATGGTACCCTTCTGCCCTGCGATAAGTTCGGTAGTCAACTCAGTGTCTGTTGTTAATACCGTAATCTTAGAATCGTATGTCATATGATCATAACCTACAAATTTGGTTGTAATACTTGGATCAATCTGCTGATATACAGTTTCTTCCGCGCCCATATAGTTTGTTGTTCCGCGAGCGCTTCTTGCTGTAATCTTCTGAATATCCATTGCTGCCTTAAAGCCTTTTTCATCTAAAGAGTAACCTTTTTCAAGTAATATTTCTCTGGTTAATTCAATTGGGAAACCATAAGTATCATAAAGCTTGAAGGCTTCTTCTCCTGCAAGGATCTTAACATTTTTGCTTTCCATCTCTTTTTCCATATCAGCTAAAATATTCAGTCCTTGATCAATTGTTTTATTAAACTTATCTTCTTCTACTGCAAGAAGCTTGATGATATATTCTTTCTTATCTTCTAATTCAGGATAACCGTCTTTATGCTCATTGATTACTACTTTCGCGAGTTCTGCCATGAAATCACCTTTAATTCCAAGTAATCTTCCATGTCTGGCTGCTCCTCTGAGTAATCTTCTAAACACATAACCTCTGCCTTCATTGGAAGGAATAACACCGTCAGAAGCCATAAATGTCGTTGAACGGATATGATCCGTAATCTTACGAATAGAAACATCCTTTTTCGGATCCTGCTTATAGGTTACGTGAGCAAGTGCACAGACTTTATCACGGATTGCTTTCATCGTATCTACATCAAAGATAGAATCTACATCCTGAACTACAGCTGCAAGACGTTCCAGTCCCATTCCGGTATCTATATTTTTATTATCAAGCTCCGTATAATTACCAAAGCCATCACTGTTGAACTGTGTAAATACATTATTCCAGATTTCAATATAACGGTCACAGTCACAGCCTACCGTACATTCTACTCTTCCACAGCCATACTTTTCACCACGGTCATAATAAATCTCAGAACAAGGACCACAAGGGCCAGCGCCATGTTCCCAGAAGTTATCTTCTTTACCCATACGGAAAATATTTTCCTCCGGAATTCCAATTTCTTTATTCCAGATAGCAAAAGCTTCTTCATCCTCTTCATATACAGACGGATATAAACGGTTTTTATCAATTCCAACCACTTCAGTCATAAATTCCCAGGAAAATGCAATTGCTTCGTGTTTAAAATAATCACCGAAAGAGAAATTTCCAAGCATTTCAAAGAAAGTACCATGTCTTGCAGTTTTCCCAACATTGTCGATATCCGGTGTACGGATACACTTTTGACAGGTGGTGACACGTTTGCTTGGTGGAATCTCCTGTCCTGTAAAATATGGCTTTAAGGGTGCCATACCTGAATTAATTAATAATAAGCTGTTATCATTATGTGGTATCAGCGGAAAACTCTTCATTACTAAATGTCCTTTGCTTTCAAAGAAATCCAGGAACATCTTTCTAAGTTCATTTACACCATATGCTTGCACGTTATTATGCCTCCTATATTATATAAAATTATTTTCTATGAGCCAGTTCTGTTGTGATATCATCCCAATCAAGCCCACATTCAGCCATTAAGACCATCATGTGATACAGATAATCCGCGATTTCATATCGCAATTCTTCTGCACCGGGATTCTTAGCTGCAATAATAATTTCAGCTGCTTCTTCCCCGCATTTTTTAAGAATTTTATCGATTCCTTTGTCAAACAGATAATTGGTATAGGAACCTTCCTTTGGATGTGATTTCCTATCCATGATGACTTCATATACATCCTGGAAGACGTGGAAAGGATCCTCATTCTTATATTCTTTCTTCACTAAGTCCGTATAGAAGCAGCTCTTGCTGCCGGTATGACAGGCGACTCCGATTTGAAGTACTTTGGCAAGTATCGTATCTTTGTCACAATCAAGTGATAAATCCTTCATATATTGGTAATGACCAGAGGTTTCACCCTTGAGCCATAACTGATTACGGCTTCTTGAAAAATAGGTCATTCGTCCACCCACAATAGTCC
>JBASOB010000735.1:0-3702 GCA_049657865.1 Mobilitalea sp. | reverse complement strand
GGCATAAGCCCTTGCTCCAAAGCTGCTGCCACCTATATAAACTGCATCACAACCGGCATTCATTGCTGCCTTCATTCCTTCGTAAGAACCGGCCGGTGCTAATATCTCAATTTTTCTTTCCATACTTTTCCTAACCTTTCATGATTGCAATAACCCATCTTAGAAATTGATCAAATCTTACGGTTTCTTCCATTCCGGTTTATTACCTTTTAACTAAAAAAGGCTGTTCCTCCAAGAGACACATCCAGCAAAACGATTCCAGCCGGGATGCATATCTGATTTGAACAGCCTCTGTTTTCTTAGTTATTATCTATTCTTCTCAGCATCGCTTAATTCTGTTTCCAATCGGACGATCTTCTTCTGAGCCTCATAAAGCTCTTTTCTAATCTCATCCATTTCCTTTTGGGCTGAATCCAATTTGGTCTGCGTAGCGATTACTTCATGTTTGAGATCAAAAAGTTCATTGCCTTTCAATTCACTTTCCTTCTCAATATCTCTGACTTTATCTTTCGTTTTAAAATAATCGTCTGCAATATTAATCTGCATTAAAATATTTTTAAGTTCGGAGTCCAAGAATTTATAAGCATCGCGATTACGAAATTCGACATGTTTATTATTGATATAAGAAGCGATTTTCTGTAAATACTCTTCGCCTTCGTATCCACTCAGCGTATATCTTTTGTTATTAATAATAACCTCAATATCGTGATACGTATTCATTCCTCTTCCCCCTGCTAATCTATGGAAATTGTAATTCACATTACTCTCCGATAATAATTATTATAACTGATGTTACTTTTGTTTACAAGACGTCATTGTAAATAATCTCATAATCCAATATGCTGATACGCTAGTTCTGAAGCCACTCTTCCTCTTGGCGTGCGCAGGATTAATCCGTTTTGCACGAGATATGGTTCGTATACTTCTTCTATCGTTCCGACATCTTCTCCAATTGTAGTTGCAATTGCTTCAATTCCTACCGGACCGCCGCCAAACTTCTGTATCATAGTGGTAAGAATCTCACGGTCAATATGATCTAATCCCAGTTTATCAACTTCTAATAAATCCAGCGCAAATTTCGCTACTTCCTTGGTAATCCTGCCGTCATATTTAACCTGAGCAAAATCACGCACCCTCTTTAATAACCGGTTAGCTAGACGCGGGGTACCTCTTGATCTTCTGGCGAGTTCCACAGCACCTTCTTCATCAATCTCAACTTGAAATACATCAGCAGATCTTTTAATGATCTGTTCTAATTCCTCGATTGTATAGAACTCAAGTCGATTCACCACGCCAAAACGATCCCTGAGCGGCGGGGTTAACATTCCTGCTCTTGTTGTTGCTCCTACAAGCGTAAATTTGGGGAGATCTAAACGGATGGATTTGGCGGTTGCGCCTTTGCCGATTATTATATCAATCGCATAATCCTCCATAGCCGGATACAGTAATTCTTCCACCTGACGATTCAGGCGATGAATTTCATCCACAAATAGAACGTCACCCTCTTGCAGATTGTTTAAAATTGCTGCCATCTCACCCGGCTTTTCAATTGCCGGACCAGAGGTTATCTTGATATTCACGCCCATCTCATTGGCGATAATACCTGCCAGAGTTGTTTTACCAAGTCCTGGAGGTCCAAAGAGAAGAACATGGTCTAGCGGTTCTTTCCTTTGCTTTGCAGCCTCAATATATACTTTCAGATTATTCTTCACTTTTATCTGTCCAATGTAGTCTGTCAACATCTGCGGACGCAAAGAACTTTCAAGTTTCTTATCTTCTTCCGTAAATTCAGTTGTGATTACTCTTTTTGCCATACTATTCTCCAATACCTCTATACTATACAAACATGATGCTGTTTTCCAGCAACACAAACTATACCAACGCGAATATGTTTTACTTCACACTCAGCAAATATGATGCTGTTTTCCAGCAACGCAAATTACAACGATATGAAGAAGTTCTTACTTCATTCATAATTCATGGATTGATTTTTATTTAACGTTTCATATTCTTTAGTTATAATAAACCTATACTCCCTACATTTTTTTCAGGCACAGTTTTAAGATTGTTTCAGAAGACATGTCTTCTGTAATATCAATCTGATTCACAATCTTAAGCGCATCCGTAGCAGAATATCCAAGTACGGTAAGTGCCTGTATTGCTTCTTCCCGCTTACTGAAGATGCCGGAGGATTTGCTGCCGGCCTGGTTCATCAGTTTTAGTTCAAAAGCATTCTCAAGCTTAAATTTATCCTTTAATTCAAGAATTAATTTACTTGCAGTCTTAGTCCCTATACCGGGAGCTTTTGCAATTGTCTTCGCATCTTCTGCAAGGACTGCAAAACGAATCTCATCCGCTGTGATTCCGGATAGTATACCAAGTGCACCTTTCGGTCCAATTCCATTTACGGTAATTAATAACTTGAACATATCCAGATCATCTTTTGTTAAAAATCCAAACAAACCAATTGCATCTTCTCTCACATGCAGGTAGGTAAACAGCTTGATAGAGCTTCCTTTTGACGGAAGTTCCATAATGGAAGAAGCCGGCAGTAATATCTCATACCCAATATTGTTTACTTCTAAAATCACATAACTATCTTTTATTTCTGCTAATTCTCCTTTAAGGAAACTAATCATATTGACACCTCAAATGTTTTATTTTATTCAACGATTTTACTGCTAATCATCTAATCTTTCAAAATGTCCTTTGGTAATATTAAGTCGGCCCTCTTTAATATAATTTAACACTTCATACGCCGTAATTCCCAGTTCTTCTGATATCTGCAGTGCATTACTGTTTGGGTATTCCTTAAGATATGACTCAATATCATCAAAATGATTGCTGTCAATCTGTTTGCAATCCTCACAGGCATAAGCCTTAAGGCGGGAATAAAATACTTTATGGCAGTGTTTACATACATTTGTATACATTAAATCACCATTCCTTTAAAAGCCTGCAGACTGTCCTCTGTAGGCATAGATTTGCCGTGTGAAGATACTTACCTATCAGCTTTTCTTACATTAGTGTTGAGAACAAATTCAAGATCTTCTCATAAACCTTATGCAGGAAAGGACGGTTCTTCCACTCCTCATAAGTAACTTCATGGCTTTGTGCCATTGTCTTAACTAAGTCTTCCCGAATAGTATTGATGATTTCTTTATCACAAATCCATACTCCGCATTCATAATGAAGATGGAAGCTTCGATAATCCATATTAATTGTTCCAACGATACCGCTGTCTTCGCTTATAATGGTTTTTGCATGAATAAATCCCGGTGTATATTCATAAATTCTAACACCTTCCCGTAGCAAACTTCCATAATTATAAGTTGTCAGTATTTTTACATTTTTCTTATCCGGAATAAAAGGTGTAATGATTCGCACATCGATTCCGCTGTTTGCTGCCGAAGTCAAGGCATCGCGCATATCCTCTTCAATTATAAGGTAAGGTGTCGTAATGTACAATACTTTCTTGGCATAATATATCATCTGTTTGTAAATGCTCTCTGCCGGATTTCTCGGATTATTTGCAGGTCCGTCTGCAAAGACTTGACAATAAACATCATTTTTAGCAAACTGCATTGTTGGTTTGTAAAGATTGTAGTCAATTGGTTCTCCAGTTGAGGAAACCTCCCACATCTGTAAAAAAATAACGGTTAATCCCCAGACTGCATCTCCTTCTACTCTGATTGCATTATC
>JBASOB010000734.1:0-5470 GCA_049657865.1 Mobilitalea sp. | reverse complement strand
TATGATAAAAAAGACGAATATTAATTGGCAGTACGTAGCAGCCAGATTATTAATGTCCGATTTATATAAAGAAGCAGCGATTAATAGAGGATATCAGCATTTTGGTTATGGTGATTTTTTAACACTGGTACAAAAGCTTACGGATATGAACTATTATGGACAATACTTACAAGAGGAATATACCGAAGAAGACATTCGGGAATTAGGAGCTTATATCAAAGCAGAAAGGGATCTGCTGTTTAATTATGAAGGATTAAAACTGCTGGGTGACAGGTACTTAATCAAGGGATTCAATAAGGAGGTATTCGAATTACCGCAGGAACGATTTATGGTAATCGCGATGCACTTAGCGATTCTGGAAGGCAGTAAGAAGATGTATTATGTGAAGAAGTTCTATGACATACTCAGTGAACTTAAGATGACGACGGCAACACCGACACTTGCCAGTGCCGGAACTCCGTTTCATCAGCTGAGCAGCTGCTTTATCTCAGTAGTGGGCGATAATCTGTGGTCGATTTATGATGTGAATCAGAAGTTTTCAAGTGTATCAAAACATGGTGGGGCACTTGGAATCTATGTTGGGAAAATTCGCGCCATGAACAGCGAAATCAGAGGTTATAAGAATGCTTCCGGTGGAATTATTCCTTGGATTAGACTATACAACGATACTGCCGTTGCGGTTGATCAGTTAGGAAGAAGAAAGGGCGGAGCCTCTATCACCTTAGATATCTGGCATCAAGACCTGTATGAATTCCTAGAGCTTAGGACCAATAACGGAGATGACAGAAGAAAGGCACATGATATTTTCCCGGCACTCAGTATTCCGGATCTATATATGGAGCGGCTAGAAGCAAGAGGTAACTGGTCCTTGTTTGACCCTTATCAGGTGAACAAGATTATGGGATACCATCTAGAAGACTTCTATGATGATGAGGATAAAGCTTTTACAAAACACTATCTTGAATGTGAAGCAAATGAAAATCTAGAGCGTCTTACCGTACCGGCGCTGGAAATCATGAAGAAAATCATGAAAAGTGCAGTGGAGACAGGGACCCCGTTTATCTTTTACCGGGATACGGTAAATAGGGCAAATCCGAATAAGCATGCGGGAATGATTTATGCATCGAATCTATGTCACGAAATTGCACAGAACGTTAGCGAGTCTGATCTTGTAGAAGAAGTAATCGAAACCGTCGGCAATCATAAAGAAGTCGTTAGAAGGGTTAAATCCGGAGACATGGTAACCTGCAACCTTAATTCCATTAATCTCGGACGAATCAAGATAGAAGAACTGAAAGAGACCATTCCTCTTCAGATTCGCATGTTAGATAATGTAATTACCTTGAACCTGTCACCAGTAGCCGAAGCTAAAATCACAAGTGAAAAATACAGGGCAATTGGTCTTGGAACAAGCGGATATCATCATTATCTGGTCAATAATGATCTTGCATGGGAAAGTGAAGCTCATTTTGAGGAAGCAGATCGGTTATTTGAAGAGATTGCATATCAGTCCATTAAGGCCTCGATGGAGATAGCCAAAGAAAAGGGTTCCTACCCTGAGTTTCAGGGTTCTGAATGGCAGACAGGTAAATATTTTGAACGACGTGGATACCAAAGCGAACGCTGGATGAAATTAAAAGCGGAGGTGCAGCAATATGGACTGAGAAATGGTTATATCATGGCAGTCGCACCAACCGGAAGCACATCAAATATTGCCGGTACCACAGCAGGAATTGATCCGATCTTTAAGAAATACTTTATCGAAGAGAAGAAGGGAAGTATCATCCCTAAGGCAGCGCCAGATCTGAATGACAAGAATTTCTGGCTGTATAAGGAAGCGCACCATATCGATCAGCTCTCCAGCATTAAAGCCTGCGGTATTCGTCAAAAGCATATTGATCAAGCTCAGTCCTTTAACCTCTATATCACCCCGGAGGTCAAAGCACAGGACATCCTTAACTTATATATGGAAGCATGGAAGAACGGAGTAAAGACGATTTATTATATGAGAAATCAGTCCCTGGAGATGGATGAATGCACTAGCTGCTCCAGCTAAAATGGAAAGCAATCAGACCAAGAAGCATCTTCAGATTAATATCAAGGGGGAATAGATAAAATGATTAGGAAAAAAATATTCAATGAGCAGGGCATCCGGGGAACAGAATCCTTGATTAACGGTAATACGACAAATCTTAGAGAATGGAACCGGATTAAATATAACTGGGCAAATGTGTTTTACCGAACGATGCTCAATAATTTCTGGATTCCGGAGGAAATCTCCTTAAACGAGGATATCAAGCAATTTCCTCTTTTAACGGATGGGGAGAGGAATGCTTTTGATAAAATCATATCCTTTCTTAACTTCTTGGATTCCGTACAGACAGAGAACCTGCCTAATTTATCGAGGTATATCACTGCTCCGGAAGTTTCTTCGCTTCTTAATATCCAGGCTTTCCAGGAGGAAATTCATGCGCAGAGCTATTCCTACATCCTAGATACCGTAACAAATCCGGTTACGAGAGATAAAATCTATGATGAGTGGAGGGTAGATCAACATCTGCTCGAGAGAAATAAGTATATAGCTAACATATATCAGGCATTTAATGAAGAAGCCACAACTTCGAACTTTATCAAGACAGTTATCGCTAATTACATATTAGAAGGCATCTATTTCTATTCAGGCTTCAGTTTTTTCTATACCTTGGCCAGACAGGGCAAGATGACGGCAACTAGTACGATTTTCAAATATATCAACCGCGATGAGATTACGCATTTGGTATTATTTCAGAACATCATAAAAGAGCTCAGAAGTGAAAACCCAGAATTGTTCACACCTGAAATACTAGAAGAAATCAGGGAGATGATGAGGATAGGCGTTGAACATGAAATAGCCTGGGGACAGTATGTAACGAACAATGAGATTCTTGGAATGAATAACGATCTTATTGATAAGTATATTAAATATCTTGGGAATCAAAGGTTAAAAGCAATTGGCCTGGAGGAGCTATATCCGGAGATTACAGAAAATCCGATGGCTTGGATTGAAGGATATTCAAATCTTAACAGTACGAAAACAGATTTCTTCGAGGCAAAAGTAACCAATTATACGAAAGCTGCAGCTTATGATTTCGATGACCTTGAATAAAACTGAAATATGTTCTAAAATATACCATGTAATGTTAAATAGGAAATTATGATTATGAGAATGATTGATACAGAGAAATGATGAATTCTAGGAATAATTGATAGAGAGAATAATTAATCAAATAATCTGTATGAAAATAATCTATAATAAGAAATAATCATGGCAAAGAAACAAGTTTTAAAAATAACTTGAATCGCAAGATGCCTATCATAAAGGATGTGCAACATGTCGTACAAAGATTTACATGGTTTTATGAAAGAACTAGATGAAAAGAAACAATTAAAGCGTATCTACGCGGAAGTTTCTCCCGAGCTTGAAATTACAGAGATTACGGATCGAATTTCCAAAGCACACGGACCGGCGCTGCTGTTTGAAAAGGTAACCGGTTCAAAGTATCCGGTGCTGATGAATGCGATGGGCAGTTACCAAAGAATGAGCCTGGGCTTAGGTGCTAAGGAACTTGATGAAATCGGTGCGGAGATTACGAAATATATTGATTTAAGCAATTATCTGTCCATTAAGAAATTATGGAAAAGTATTCCTCGCTTCGTACGCTTAATTCATGTATTTCCTATAAAAAGCAGATTCAGAGGAAAATGCCAGCAAGTAGTGGAACACGAGGTGAATCTAGCTACCCTGCCGGTTTTAAAATGCTGGCCGGAGGATGCCGGAAGATTTGTAACCCTGCCGTTGGTTTTCACAAAAGACAGTAATACAAAACAACAGAATGTCGGAATGTACCGGATGCAGATCCTTGATGAGACCAGTACCGGAATGCATTGGCATAAACATAAAGATGGATCGGAAATCTTTGCGGGATACCAAGAGAAAGGCCTAAGAATGCCGGTATCTGTTGCACTCGGATGTGATCCTGCAATCACCTATGCAGCTACAGCACCCCTGCCTAAAATGATAGATGAGATGATGCTTGCCGGCTGGCTTAGAAAGTCCAGAGTGAAGATGGTGAAATGTATCACGAATCAAATCTTTGTTCCGGACAATGCAGAAATAATCCTCGAAGGTTACGTTGATCCCCAAGAAGAACTTGTTCTTGAGGGACCTTTTGGCGACCATACGGGATACTATTCCCTTGCAGATTATTATCCGAGATTCCATGTCACCTGCATAACGCATAAAAAGGAGGCCATCTATCCAGCAACGGTAGTGGGCAAACCACCGATGGAGGATTGTTATATGGCGAAGGCAACGGAACGTATCTTCCTGCCGATGCTCCGACTGATTATTCCAGAATTGGTGGATTTAAATCTACCGCTAGAAGGAGTCTTTCACAATTGTGCGATTATATCAATCAAAGCCAAATACCCGGGCAGTGCGCGTAAGACAATGAATGCTGTATGGGGAATGGGACAGATGATGTATACAAAACTAATTGTAATCGTTGACGAAACCGTTGATGTGCAGAATTTATCCGAAGTCCGTGATGCGCTATTGCATAATGTGAAAGGGGCTTGTAACCTTCTTCTCTCAGAAGGAGTACTTGATGCGCTCGATCATTCCTCTAACCAGGCGTTATACGGAACCAGGCTAGGAGTGGATGCGACGGATAACAAAAATAGTAACGTACAAGCGGCAGATGATGAGGAACAAAGTAAAGTAACGGATACTTATCATATTCTTACCGTTCACAAAGAAAAGCCTGGTCAGGGAAGAGCTGCACTGGAAGAATATATGAAATGCAATCTGGACAAATTCATCATAGCAGTGGATACTGAAGTCGATCCAACGGATTTGTCGACTGTGATGTGGAAAGTATTTAATAATATAGATGCAATGCGTGATCTTGTCATAGCAGGAAGCAAGATTGGTATTGATGCGACCAAAAAATGGAAAGAAGAGGGCTTAGCCAGAGACTGGCCGAATGATATTAAGATGACGGACCAGATGAAACAGCAGGTGAGCGAAAGGTGGAGCGAATATGGTTTTAAATAAAATAATAAATAAACTGAGGGAATATGGAAAGCTGGTTATGTTTTCTCATACCATATTCTCTCTTAGTTTTGCTCTCCTGTCGATGCTTTTGGCAGCGAAAGGATTCCCTAAGATTTCCACCTTGATCTGGATCATGGTCTGCTTCCTAGGAGCAAGAACAGGAGCAAATGCAATCAATCGTGTCATAGATGCTGAAATTGATGCCCGTAATCCTAGGACCGCCAATCGCCAGATACCGAAAGGGGAAGTAAAGAAAAAAGAGGTTATTATATTCACCTCAATCTGTTTTCTCGTGATGCTTTTCGGAGCCTATCAGTTGAACTGGATCTGCTTTTTACTATCACCGGTAGCGCTGTTCCTTCTGATCATTTATTC
>JBASOB010000733.1:0-3857 GCA_049657865.1 Mobilitalea sp. | reverse complement strand
ATCACAGATTCGTATTTGTAGTACATCCCTTTTTTTTCGTATACTAAGTACGATAATTCCACCTAAAACTCTGTCCTCAAGTCCATGTTTAAAAGCATTTTCAACAATTGGCTGCAGTGTAAAAATCGGAATCTCATCATCTGTTACATTGTCATCAATCTGTACTTTCGTGTCCAGTTGATCACCCATTCTTGATTTTAAGATATACAGATACTGTTTCACCATATCCACCTCTTCGAAAAGTGGTATTTTATTGTTCATCGGTTTAAGACTATGACGCATAAATTTAGATAAAGCCATAATCAGATCATAAGTTTTTGGTGAATCTTCTATTAATGACATTCTTGAAATCACATTTAATGTATTGAACAAGAAATGCGGCTTAATCTGCATCTGAATTCCCTGTAGTTGAACTTCTTTCAGAAGCTTCATCATTCGTAAGTGTTCTAACTCTTCCTCTACTACTTTCAGTTCCAAGGTTGCTTTATCTTTCACATCCTGGCTCAAATTCTTAATATTTTTAGCCATAACAACTATTTTTTCTGCAAGACCCCTCATATCTTCCGGACCGCTGACTTCTGACATATCAATATCCCAATGTCCTTCTCCTATGCATTTAACCTTCTTAGATATTAAATTCATTGGTTTGGTAAGATAAGAATGATAAATGATAAAAAACAAACTATTAAAAAAGCAAATTGCTACTATGATAATTACGAATAAATTTCTTGTAGAACTCATCGTGGTCTCTGAATTTACAAAATAATCCTGATTTGCTTCCATATTGATACTTAAGATTTCCTGTATATAATTATTGATTTTTGTATGATATTCAAGAGCTTCCAAATATTTAATATACCTAATTTGATTGTTTGCGTTCAAACTTCGAGACATCAGTGAAATCACCTGATTCTCAAAAGTTTTTTCTAAATACGGAATCACTCGTAATCGTATTTTAGCACTTGGTTCAGTTTCTCTTTCTTCAATGATATTAAGCAAAGAATAGATAACTCCCATATTAAATTGAAATTCTTGTAGATTTTCTGTTCCTGTAGTTTCCATCGAACTGATTAGTAATTCCGAATTCTTCTGCTGATATCCATAGAGACTGTTAATATCATTAATGTGCTCCAGATCTTCAATATTTTGATTCATGGAATTAATATTGCGCTGCATAAAAGAAAATGCAACAATGCAGATGATTAGATTAACACTTATTGATACAATAATCAGTTGACCTCGTATTGATTTAAACCAGTTGTTTTTTTGTTTTTTCATCATTCCTTATATCCTTATCTGCACTTCCATCATGCTGTTATTGCAATGAACAGAAACCTCAGGTGCCCCAAAAGCAGCCTCAATTCTTACAATTGCCTGCTTAATCGACACATATTCATCCTGAACAAAGGTGTATGCCTCCCTATAGATTGTCTCCATATCCACATTACTTTTAAACACGATATCAATTTGAGTCTTCTCATTTTTCACCGTTACTTTAGTCTGAATCTTCATCTGATCTTGATTCTCTGTATTGCCAAATATATTCAACATACAATAATAAAAACTAAGGAGTGAAAAATGCGGAACGAATACTATGCTCAGGCTTTTTTCCAAATCTAAATATTCGAAATCAATCAGATGATTGGTTTGCGTTTTATAGTATTCCATTAAGACTTCTGCCAATTTAATTTCAGTTTCTGCTATCACCATCGCATTTTCTGTCTGATAACGATACTTTAGAATTTTGGTAAACGCAATTAACATTTTCTCTGTATTCGGCGCATTTTCGATAATTGCCATTCTGGAAATACAATTAAGTTTTGATAATATCTGTTCCATATCAATATTCATAATTTCCTCCGTTTAATCAGAATAAGTACCCATTTAACGTATCTAGGCTCTTAATTAAAAAACTCAAGCAAAGATTATTGAATCTTTACTTGAGTTTTTAAGTTATTATATTACGATGTCTTTCCTATCAGAAATTCCTTTGGAAGGATTTTATTTCATTATTGCAGAGCTATTTCCGGAATAACTTCCTTATTTCTGTTCCTTACTGCATATCAACTTTTGATACTTTAAGAAGTTTGCCGCAAACTGTCGTATTTTTCATCGCTTTCATAACTGCAGATCCTTTTCCATTTAGAATCTCAACAAAGGTAAGCGAATCCATAACCGTAATGATTCCAATATCTTCTGCAGAAACACCAGGCAGATTTGCGATTACTCCTACAAAATTTGTTGCTCGCAGCTTCTTTTTCTTGCCTCCGGTAAAACGAAGACGCATAATTTCTTTGTTTAGCTGATCACTTTTCTGCTTTTTCATTTCAGGTATTTCCATCATTTTTTCTTTAAATGCTGCTCTTGCCTGTTGTACTTCTTCTTTTGTCGGCCTTACTCTTTCAGGAATAGAAAATCCTATGAACTCTTCAATTTCCTTGAGTCTTCTATTTTCTGCCGGTGCAGCAAGTGTAATGGCTTTTCCTGATTGTCCTGCTCTTCCAGTACGTCCGGTACGATGAACATAACTCTCTTTGTCAAAGGGAAGGTCATAATTAATGACTAGATTGATATTGTCTACGTCAATTCCCCTGGCTGCTACATCAGTAGCAATCAGATAACGATATCTGCCTCTCTTGAAATTCTTCATGGCTTTCAAGCGGTCATCCTGTTCCATGCCTCCATGGATTTTATCGCAGGAATATCCAAGACGTTCCATATGACGGCAAACCGTATCTACGCTATCTTTCGTTTTACAGAATATGATACAGCAGTCAGGATTTTCAGTAATGGTAATATCTCCAAGCAAAGATTCTTTCTCCTCTTCACTGACTCTGTATAGTAAATGTTCGATCTGCAGCGAGGTAGTATCTGCATCATTAATATCCACAGTTACCGGATCCTTCATATAATTAAGGGAGAGTCTTCTGATCGCATCCGGCATCGTAGCGGAGAACAGCATGGTAACTCGGTCTTCCGGTAATTCTTTTAAGATAACTTCCACCTGATCAATAAAGCCCATATTGAGCATCTTATCTGCTTCGTCAATAATTAAGTACTTAATCTGTGTTAAATTTAGATTTCCACGTTCAATATGGTCCATAACACGACCCGGTGTTCCGACTACCACATGGTTCTTCTGCTTAAGTTCCGTCTTTTGTGGACCAATTGGAGCTCTTCCAAATAACGCTGTCGCTTTAATTCGCTTGAATTTACCAAGGTTGGTGATATCTTCTTTTACCTGTACGGCAAGTTCTCTTGTTGGCGTCAAAATCAAAGCCTGTGGCTTGTTTTCTAACCAATCCACCATTTCGCAGATAGGAATTCCATAAGAAGCTGTCTTACCGCTTCCCGTCTGGGCTTTGACGATTAAATCTTTCCTTTCAAGTGCAAGTGGTATTACCTGACTTTGCACCTCTGTTGGCAGGTCATATTCTAAACCACTTAATGCATCGGCGATTTCTGTACTTAATTTATAATCTTTAAAACTTAGGTTGCTCATTCTTATCCTCATTTTCTATTTACACAATCAAATGTAATAATTACTCTTGGTAATCAATGATATATCATATCAAATTACAACTTATCATAAATTACATGATGTAATAAATCCTTTATTAAATCTATTCTATTTAGCAACCTATATCTTAACATTTTATTCGCAAAGTAACAACCTATTAATAACACACGCTGCGTTTTATTAATAAAACGGACTGTTTTTCATGTTAAATCAATCAGCATTTAACGATATCTGACGACTGTGATTGCTAAATGAATCCAATATCCTCTCACCAACTATACAAATAAAGCGTATAATTCCAAATAGCCACTCTCCTAATTCAACAATAATACTACCG
>JBASOB010000732.1:0-1820 GCA_049657865.1 Mobilitalea sp. | reverse complement strand
TATGAAATAAGTTGCGTTATTAACTCCGGATAAGTCTCTATTATTATTCTGAAGTTTCTTAAAGAAGCATTTGCAGATAACTTCTTATCAATTTGATCAAAACGTTTTAATAACTTAGGGTCAGATAGAATTTTCTTCTTTTCTTCCTGCAGAATTTTGGCTCAATCACTTTTTATGTGGGATTTTGATTTTCACGGTTTACATGGAGAAGTCGACGTGGTAGCCTGATTGGCCGACTAGGCCAGCATTTATGCTGCATAGCGGCAAGGCTGGCGGAACCACGTCGAAAGAGGCTCCATGTCAACCCGGGAAAATCCCACAGGTTTTGTGATTGACCCAGAATTTTTTCAAAGTCTTCAGAGGATTCTATATGAGCACCGTCTTGAAGTAAAACTTTGAGCCCTGCCTTAAAAAATCCATTCTCATTAAGAGTACTACTTACTGTTGTTGCATTATATTGGCTAAAAGTACCTTTCTTAAGAAATACAGAATTTTCTACAAGAGCATCATATTGGCTACCATATTCCGCTAATAATCGATAATTACTATCGTCTTTCACAAATGCTTCTACCTTTGGGTCAAATAGAGATAGATAATCAATTTTCGAAAAATCTAAGCCACTATCTTCCATTGTACTGATATTGCCATCAATCAATACAGCTAGTGTTTCAAGAAATTCTGATGATTCAAAAATCTGAAAACATTCATCTTCCGGAGAGATTTTATTACCAATACTAGATTTTATGGAAGTTAAAAATTCATTTTTTCTATCTAATATTTCTTGGGTTACTACATTGTATTTTTCTTGCAGACTTTTATTCATAAGTAGATTAGCCATTCTTTTAGAATGGAAGTCCGCATCATATGATTCAATAACAAAAATTTCTTCAGGTTTTAAAGATTCATTATTCTCATTTTCAATAGTGAATGTAGATTCTCTCCCGAAAACTTCTTCCTTAGGGGATTTCCCGCTACTAATGTCTTTTAGAGTTTTAGTAAATGAAGTTTTCATTGAACCATTAGACGCATAAATAATAAATGCTGCTTTATTGCTAAAATCGAATTCCTTTTCGAATTTCCTAATTCCATAGCAATTTTCTAATCTGATGTTAACTCTATCCATATTGTTGACCATCCTATTTGTTATTTCATTATGCTTGTATTATCCTAAGCAACACTTTACTTCAAAACAAACTAAATTATATTATTCACTTCAGCTATCTTAATAGTTTTAGATAGTTTATGGCGTTACAAACAGGTAAACGAAAAATCATATCAGATTTTTGATAATCGCAAGTGTATAAACACTTGCATTGCTTGCTAATTTACTTTCATCAAATTTTGAAGATAATTTTAGCGATTTTAGCTGCTACTTTTGGAGCTTGTTTAATTGCTCCCTTTTTTATTGCAACTCCACCACCTAATATGGCAGCACCACCAAGGCCTCCAAAAATCTTATCCCTAGTCTCTTTTCTTTTTCTTGTGCATTGCTCGCAATACTTTCCTTTGAGCACTGGGTTGGAACAATCTTTGCTCTTACACTGTTTTTGAATCTCATTAGTCATGATCATTTGCCTCCAAGTAATTGATTGATTTATCGACTTTCTTCCCGATAAATGCTTCACAGCTAATTAGCACTTTTTCTGGGAGTCTTCTAAAATCATGAGCTGTCATATTCCCATTACCAGAGGAATTGATGACTGTCCAGGCAAGATGCTTGTTTCCCTTATATTCTATTTCTTTCAACAATACCTGCTTTATGAATGTTTCATGCTCTTTTATTACAGCAAGTTGTGCATTGTGTTCACCAAGTGTTTGAT
>JBASOB010000731.1:0-8678 GCA_049657865.1 Mobilitalea sp. | reverse complement strand
GCTCGGCACCACGTATGGTACAAGAAGGAAGAGATATCTATGCAGATCCATGTAGCGTAATTCGTGCAGGTGCTATGCTGCTTGCTCATATCGGATATGTAGAGAAAGCGGATAAACTGTATAAAGCTCTTGATATCTGTACGATTACAGAGAAGAAAAAAGTGACAACCGGTAGAGATGATGGAGCAACAAGCGCAGAGCTTGCTGATTATATAATGGAAACAATCGAAAACATGAAATAGAAGAGTGATTAGCACTTTTATTTAAGGAGGCAATTTCTTGGAAGAGTATGATCTTCAAAAAGAAGTATCAGATAAATATTCCTTAAGAGGCAGGGTATTTAATAAAATCAGAGAAGACATCTTATCCGGTGCCTATAGTGAAAATGATGAATTAAAAGAAAATACCATTGCGTTAGAATTAGGTGTAAGTCGAACCCCTGTCAGAGAAGCACTACGACAGCTGGAACTGGAAGGGTTAGTTACGACTGTGCCCAATCGAGGAGCTTATGTTACCGGTATCACAGCGAAGGATATCCACGATATTTATGTGATTCGGTCCTATCTGGAAGGTTTATGTGCCAAATGGGCTTGCGAGCATATTACTGAAACGGAGATAGAAGCACTTGATGAAGTATTGTACTTATCCGATTTTCATGCGAGACGTGGTCACCATGAACAATTAGTGGAGCTGGATAATAAATTTCATGATTTAATCTATAAGGCTTCCGGAAGTAAGATATTAGATCATGTACTTTCTGATTTTCATCATTATGTGGAAAGAGTCCGTAAAATCACACTGTCAAAGCAGGATAGAGCTACCAAATCCAGTGAAGAGCATGCAGCAATTTTGGATGCCATACGAAAAAGAGATGGAGCTTTGGCTGAAGAATTGGCACATGAACATATTATTAATACGATTAAGAACCTCACGGAACAAGGATTATAGAATTTGAATATGAGATAGAAAATAGCTGCAACGGATAGGCTTTCCTCCGCTGCAGCTATTTTTTTGCTCTGCAGCATCATAGGTATCTGATATGCATTCTTTAAAAAAACCGAATAACACAAATAAATCGTTATGTATCATTATACAAATACATATAATTACAAAAATAATATTGACAGTATGGTCGATAAGTTGTAGACTGGAGTTGCGGTCGATAGAATATAGACCAAAGGAATATTAATCAGTAAAATGCCGACCTGAATTGTACAGAGCAATGAATGTAGACTGAAAATATACATCAATAAAAGACACCCCTAAAATATACAGAAGGAAAAATGACATCAGATCTTGTGATATGAATTTGAATTGATAAGAAACAATTTATTGGCATATAGAAAGAATAGAATCATATTTTTAAAGAATAAATTTAATTTATCAAGCAAATTAATCAAATTAAATAATAGATATTACAAAGCGTATAGTATAAAGTTTAATTAGAAGAATAAAATCAATTGAACGAGAGGATTAGTGAGATGAAGAAAAAAGTATTATTACTAGGATTTTATATTGTATTATCTATGATGATGTTTTGTGGATATTCAGAGAAACAAACGGAACAGACAACGGAGCCGATAATTGAACCGATAACAGAACAGATAACAGAACCTGTGGAAAATAATAATCAGGTAACGAGCGAAGTAGCTGCAGAAGATGATAAAGAACAAGATAGTATAGAAAACAGCGAAGAAACAGATAATACAGAATCAGAGCCGCAGCACCTTGAATATTATGAGGAATTCGGCATGTATAATACTTCCTGGGATTATTTCAAAGGATTTGTGTTAACGGAAGAAAAGCTTGAGGGTGAATTATATTACCAACTTTGGAATGAGGAAAAGGATGTGAAAATCCTTATTGATAAAACACAGGAGAATGCTGTGATCTATCATAATGGTAAATTGACAGATTATAAGATGGAATATCTGATAACCGGAACCACTGCACATGCGGCAATTGATGTCATGGATATTACGAACGATGACAACGATGAATTGATTATATATCATGGTTGCGGAGGTACAGGAGTATGGGCAGGAGACTGTGAAGTATTTGATCTGGATACGATGCAGGAATATAAGATAGAGAATGCAATCTATGAGCTAGAATCACGTATTACAGTAGAGCCGATGGAAATTATAGAAGATGATTACCTAAAATGTAAAATTACGGATGTTAATAGTGATATATATGAAGGCAAAATAGGCGGAGCGTATGTAGATATTTCGGAATATTCCTATACTCCTAGTGATTCGAGCAGCTATTATTCCATTGAGGTAGATTATGACCGGAAGTGCCTGAATATTACTACGGGAATAGTAATTAGCCCAATGTTCTGCAATTACCTGGGTATGCTGCATTCTTATCTTGAATACAATCCGAAGTCGGAATGTTTTGAATTAACAGATAACTTAAGCGTGGAAGTATCAGAGCCCTTAGATAAATAATTTGGTTCTGTTTTTTGCTATATGAAGCTGCTTATGGATAAAATATTAGCAATCAGAGAGAAAGGCATGGTGATTATTATGGGAGAATATATCATGACGAACAGCGAATACAGATTCGCAGAATTAGTCTGGGAGAAGGGTCCGATTGCCTCAGGAGATTTAGTGAAATTGTGCGAACAGGAATTCGGGTGGAAAAAATCAACGACGTATACCGTCCTTAAAAAGCTCTGTGTGAATAAAATTCTAATAAACGAGGACACCATGGTATCTGATATCGTGAAAAAGGAAGAATATAAGCAGAGGAAAAGTGCTGAATTTATTGATGATAACTTTAATGGTTCTTTGCCACAATTCCTTGCTGCATTTATAAATAAGAAGAAACTTACAAAAAAACAAATTGATGAAATTAAAAAAATCATTGATGGATATGAGGAGAATAAGTGATGGAAGGATTGTTTTTGTCTTTATTAAAAATGAGCATCGTTTCCAGCTATATTATCATTTTGGTAATAGCAGTAAGGCTGCTATTAAAGAAAGCACCTAAAGTATTTTCTTATGCATTATGGGCAATAGTTTTTCTTAAGTTGACATGCCCCTTTAACTTTGAAAGTACAATCAGCCTGATTCCGGAGCAGGTTAGTGTTTTTTCAATTGAGAGTATGATTTTACCTGATGCTGACGTTAATTCTAGTCAAATAAATACTTCGGGAGACACAGCCGTAACAAAAGCGGTTTCTGAGGTACAAGCTGATAATACAGTGAACAGAGAATTGTCGGCGACAGATTATCTCTCTTTTCTATGGTTGACCGGTATGGTGATTATTATGCTCGTGAATTTGATTTCATATATTAAATTAAGGAAAAAGCTGTCTACTGCAATTAATCTAAGAAATAACATTTATATGACGGGAAATATACCTACCCCGTTTGTTATGGGTATCCTAAACCCCAGAATCTATCTTCCGGTTGAATTAGTAGAGGAGGAAAAAATATACATTATACAACATGAAAAGGTTCATATACAAAGACATGATTATCTGATCAAGGCGGCTGCTTATATAATTAGCTGTATTCATTGGTATAATCCGTTTGTATGGACTGCGTTTCGCCTGATGAATCATGATATGGAAATGGCTTGTGATGAGAAAGTGCTACAAAATCTTGGCAGCAGTATCAAGAAAGAATATTCCGGTTCACTCTTATCGCTAGCGTCTGACGGTAAAGCCACAGGTGGGATATCAATAGCCTTTGGTGATAACAATGTGAAAAACAGAATTAGAAATGTCTTAGATTATAAAAAACCAGCACTTTGGATCATAATTGCATCGTCATTGATTGTTGCAGCAGTCTGTATCGGTTTATTTTTTAGTCCAATAGGCAATAATGATAAAGAACAGACAGCCATATTAAACAATAATACAGACGCTGAATATAATAATGAAATTACCAAGGACACGAATCTGGCTGCGGATACTACAGATGATAGTGCCAGTACTGATGAAACAGGCTTACTTACTGATGCTGACGCTAACAGTTCTACAATCACAGACTCTGCTGCTGCAGATGACATTACCGGTGAAGCTGATAGTAATGCTGCAGATGACATTGATATTGATACTGGCACTGACGTTGAATCTGATCCTGCTACAAATGTAGAAGCGGGCACTGGCTTAAATTCTTCAGGGATTGAGGAAGTAGCAGATGAAATTATCCAAGCATACCTTGAAAGTCCAAAGGGCAAGATTCTCAAAGAAACAACCGATAGTTTTACTACGGCTTACTTTTCCGGTGACGATGAAACCGCATACCAATACTTAGCACAGAATGCTGAATATTCAAATTCTCTATATCATGATTCGAATGGAAAGGAAGCGGATGTGTCTGATCAGCTGATACATTTATTGGCAAAATGGTATACAGCTACGGATACAGATGCAAATGTTCAATATGAATATGAAATAGATGGAGAAGATTCTTATACTTATCTTGATTTGGATTTGGAGTATCAAGATGGCAGCTGGGTTATCATTGGAGTTTATCTGGAAAAATAGAGTCTAGAGAAATAAAGAACTAGAGAAATAAAGAACTGGAGAAATAAAGAACTGGAGCAATAAAGAATTAGAGCAATAAAGAGCTTGAACAACCAAAAACTAGAACAATAAAAAACTAGAACAATCAAAAACTTTGGATAATCAAGAAGCAAGAAAAGAAGAGCCTTTATTTCATAGATAATTATGTCTATGGAACATAGGCTCTTCTATATTAATTGGATTCATCTTCCGCTAAAAGTTCCCACTGTGCAAGGAGGTCTTCTAGTTTTTCTTCGATGGATTTTTTTTCTGAATTTAATTCCATTAATTTGGATACATTGGTAAAGACTTCTTCCTGCGTCAGCAGGAGATCGATTTCTTCATTTCGTGTTTCCAGAGCATGTATTTCGTCTTCTACTTTTTTAAGATCACTCATACGTTTACGGATTTTAGCCTGTTCTTCTTTCTGTTGCTGCCAGGAGAGCTTGTTTTCGCTATCACCGATATCAGCAGTGGAGGTATTTGCAAAAGGGACGGGGAAAGCCCCAGGTTTTCCGGAAAGCGGAGCTGCATTTGTAATTTTGTTAAGGAAGGCTGCTTCAACTTCAGGCTTTTTCTCTAGGTAATAGTCATAGTTGCCAATATAATTTAATAAAGTCTGCTCGGTAAGATCCAGAATCCTGGTAGCCGTTTTATTAATAAAATATCGATCATGGGATACATATAATACGGTACCTGTATAATGATTAAGGGCATTTTCGAGTATTTCCTTTGAAGTGATGTCCAAATGGTTGGTAGGCTCATCAAGGATGAGGAGATTGGCTTCTGAAAGCATAAGCTTTGCTAATGACACACGTCCACGTTCACCACCGCTGATATCTCTAATTCTTTTATATACATCATCTTCTGTAAAAAGGAAAGCAGCTAAAATATTACGTATCGTCGTATTGTCAAGATGAGGATAAGAATCCTGTAATTCATCGAATAATGTCTTCTCTGGATCAAGTACCTGGTGCTCCTGATCGTAGTAACCGATGTGAACTTTAGCGCCTAATCTGACTTCACCGGAATCTGCTTCTACCTGCTTCGTAATAATTTTCAGTATCGTAGTTTTACCTGTTCCGTTATTGCCTATGATGGACACTTTTTCTCCACGCTTAATATCAAAACTCAAATCAGTAAATAAAGTCTGATTACCATAGGTTTTTGAGAGATCGGTGACGGTCAATACATCATTACCGCTCATGATACGTGGTTCAAGGTGAAAATGCATTTCATTATGTTCGGCAGGACGATCCACACGTTCGACTTTGTCCAGCATCTTTTCGCGGCTTTCGGCGCGCTTGATGGATTTTTCTCGATTAAAAGAGCGAAGTTTCGTGATGACTTCTTCTTGATGCTTGATTTCTTGCTGCTGATTTAAATACTGTTTCAGCATTGCATTCTGCAGCATGGATTTCTTATAGGCATAATCCGTGTAATTTCCTTCAAAGCTCTGGCACTTCGTATTATCTAGTTCCACGACTTTGGAGACTACTTTATCAAGAAAATAGCGGTCATGGGCTACTACAATTACTGCGCCGTTATAATTCAGCAGAAATGTTTCAAGCCAGGCGATGGAAATTAAATCTAAATGATTTGTAGGCTCATCGAGAAGAATGATATCTGGTTTGGAAAGCAGCAGCTTTCCAAGGGCAATTCGAGTTTTCTGCCCACCGGACAGCGTATTTACTGTCTTATCGAATTCATCTTCAAAAAATCCCAACCCCTTCATAATTCCTGTAACTTCACTTTGATAAGCATATCCGTTATTTATTTCAAATTCATGCATGAGTCGGGTGTAAGTGTTTAGCATTTGATCGAGAACAGCACCCTCAGCGTGTTTCATTTCTCGTTCTAAAGCTCGAATACTATTATTAAGATCAATAATATCTTGTTTTACAGTCAGCATTTCCTCGTAAATAGTGTGGTCAGATACGAGGTTCTGATGCTGGGAAAGATATCCGATGGTACTTCCTTTTGCCATGATGACTTCGCCCTCATCGGCAGGCATTTCCTTCATAATGATTTTGAGTAGAGTTGATTTGCCGGCTCCGTTAATTCCTACAATTGCAACCTTTTCTTTCTCATTTACATGAAAAGAAACAGCCTGTAGTATCTGGGTTGTTCCGAATGCTTTGCTTATATTTTTGCATGCTAAGATCATGATTATCATCCTTTATTACATTATTTTAATTTAAAGTCCATACAGCTTATTATATTATCATATCGAGCACGACAAGTAAAGGAAGAGCTGTTTCAAAACGTGAAATCACATTTATATAGAAGTAAAAATTTGCTTGTTCTTGAAAGATACATTGACTTATACTTAACGATAAAATATAATTAGTATATATATGCATAAAATGAGGAGGAAGATCATTGAACAAAAAAGAGATTTCTAAAGCAGTGATAAATAGATTGCCAAGATACTACCGTTATTTGGGAGATTTACTGGAAAAGGATGTTGTTCGTATCTCCTCGAAAGAATTAAGTGAGAAGATGAGAGTAACAGCATCTCAGATCAGACAGGATCTCAATAACTTTGGTGGATTTGGCCAACAGGGATATGGATACAATGTGGAGTATCTTCATTCTGAAATAGGTAAAATTCTTGGCCTTGATACCAGATATAATGTAATCATTATGGGTGCGGGTAATTTAGGGCAGGCATTAGCGAATTATGTAGACTTTGAACGTAGAGGATTCTTCGTACAATGTATTTTTGATATCAACCCAAGTTTAATTGGGACAAAGATTCGAGGTATCGAGATTAGGGATGCTGAGGAGATGGAGAGTTATTTTAAGAATAATAAAGTAGACATCGCAGCAATCACAGTACCGAAAGCAAAGGCGCCTGGAATTGCAGCGGACCTTGCAAAGCTTGGTATTAAAGGTATTTGGAACTTCGCTCCAACTGACCTTAATCTACCCAAGGATGTCACAGTTGAAAATGTACATCTTGCAGAAAGTCTGATGAAATTATCGTATCGTCTTGCCATGAAGGATGAAGATCTTGATATTGACTAACAACATTTTACAGGAAGGTTTGATGTTTTCATATGGGAAGAAAAGATAAAAAAGTAGATTTCAATAAAATCGTATTGAATAAAAAGCTTCCAATTCTTACTTTGGATATACGATGGCATTCCCTATTTCCGGAAGGTCGGAAGAGCCCAGAAATATTGGATTTAGAACAGAGCGTGAATGGACTTTTGAAGAAACAAGGGAAATTAGTCAATGATATCAAGGATATGAAAAAGCTGAAAACCAGTCTGCTGAAAGAGATTGTAGTTAACATGGACATTCGGCATGATATTTTTGGGAAAGCGAAAGAGAAAAAGATAGATCGTAATAAACAATTCATCGAAGAATTGAATGATAAGATTGAAGCAGCTATGGATGAGCTGGCAGATATTCCTTATCAGATTAAATCGGAAAACGAAGCATTAATGGTAGCAAGCCTTGCTATCTGCTATGATCAATTAGAAGATAATAAGAATGATCTAGATGAAATTACAGACAGGATCAATGAAATAAAGGATGAACTCAAAATGCTGACCTTGAAAAGGCAGAATATGGAAGAGAAAAACAATACTATCTATCACTATATGCATGATTTGCTTGGTCGTGAACTAATGGAATTATTCGACAGGGAAAATGATTCTAAATAGCTGGGCAAATAGAAGAACTGTGTTAACACGCATCTGGAGGTTGAAATGATTACCGGAATCGGAGTAGATTTAATCGAAATAGGCCGTGTAGTAAAAGCTTGTCAGAAAGAAAGCTTTTTAAAACGATGTTATACAGAGCCTGAAATAAATATGATTCATACCGATATTAAAAAAGCTGCCGATAACTTTGCAGTGAAAGAAGCAGTATCTAAAATGCTTGGTACAGGTTTTCGCTCTTTTTCTATGACAGATATCGAAGTACTTCGAGACCTCGAAGGAAAGCCATATGTAAATCTATATGGAAATGCAGCAGTATTAGCAAAACAACAGGGAACTGCCCAAATACATGTATCTATTTCTAATACGAAAGAATATGCCAATGCATTTGTTGTAGGGGAGGCTTAGAACATGAAGTATGCGGTTGATTCAAAGAATATGAAAAGTATTGATGATGATACAATAGAAACTGTAAAAATACCTGC